>CAZJXY010000304.1:0-5118 GCA_964549925.1 uncultured Bdellovibrionales bacterium
TTGAGGGCCAGCCAGTAATATTTACGTGACCTCTCACCGAATCTGGTACTTAAACTCCTGGCTAACACGATTTCGCTCTAGAACGAGGTTAATCGAGCGCTCGTCCTTTAACTCCTCAAAAAGCTTAAGCGCCTGGGATGGGTCAGCCATGCTTTTACCATTTATGCTCTTTAAAATGTCGCCATTCTTAAGTCCGACCTTGGCAAAAAGGCTTTCGGGTCTGATGGCGAAGAGTCTAAGTCCATCGGCTTTGCCATCCCTAAAGTAGGGGACAGCGCGCGCTTGTTGGAGGAGCAGCGGCAGATTCTCCAGAGCCTTATCCAATTCGGCCTCCTCGACTACGAATTCGTTTTGACTGACTGAGGCGACGCCCCCTTCGACTCCTACTGGGAGTATCGCAGTGTCATCTAAGGCTAACACTTCAATTTGGCCGTCGCGTTCTATTTCTATTCGATCTGAGTGTACCGAAACAAGTTTAGCCTCACCAAAAATCATCTCACCCACACTAAACACATCCTGTTCCGATTTTTTCTTATTCTCAACAATCGCCGACGGCTTTTCTCCGCTGTTAGTTGGGATGAAAATACCGACTAACTCAAGCGGTAATGTAGTTCTTGGCTTCTCTGGCGCAACCGGCAGCGGTGTGGACTTGGTAACCGGCAAAGCTATATCGCCGAAAATATTCCGACTGGTGATCAGAGAGTAATTTTTTGAGCCGCTATCCGGAGTAAGAGCGATCTCCGGAATTGCGAAAGATTGATTTATCTTGTCCTGTAAGGCGCCGGAGAAAAGCGAGTCGAGAGCCTCTTTCGCTAGTTCGACTAGTAGAAGGATGCAGGTAATCCAGAGTAAAACCTTAAGCGCAATAACGAGCTGCTTGACGGCGTTGGGTCGTAGAAGCAACTGCCAGTTGATTCGCGAGATCGCCGTCAAATTGATCTGGGGGGTGGTAGAAAGCAACATACCTATCTATTAAAAAGGTTAGCTTGGTTATGCGCAACAGTGAATTGGGGCTATTTTGCTACTACCACTACCCGCGTGGGGTGATTAAGCGAAAATAGCTCTAACGGAAGAGAGGTAGAGACGTTAACTACACCGTTCTTTGCTATCACTACGTTGCCCAGCCCTCCACATTCCAGCTTTCGTGGCTCGAAGACTGCGCCAGGAACATTAAAACTAGATCCGTTTGCCGTAAGTTTCAAATTTTGAGTTATCGTGTCGATCATTGCCCCGCTATTCTCATCTTTAAGATAGAGTGCAAGTTGACTATTGATACACTCCACATTTAGTACGGAGGAATCTTCGCTGCCTTCTAGCGCGGCAATCGCGGCAGGGCTGTCGCTAGCCTCAGCCTGCTGGAGTTCGCTGGGCGGAGAGATAGGTTCCTGAAGCGAAGCTTTGATTAATTCGGGGTTTAGTGATGCTCTAATGCTTTCGAACGTCGGCTCGATTGCCGGTTCCTCAGTAGTGAGAATCTTATCAGCATCATCTCCCCAGCGGGCCCTAATCGATTCCTCCCTAGCAGCAGACGCTGCGTCTTTCCCCAACTTCTTATAAAAGGCAATTACCAATCGTTCAGTTTCGACAATCGATTTTACGGTCTCATCACGAAATTTTCCTACTCCGTAGCGGTATGGGGAGTTAGGATATTTTTTCAAAAAGACATCGTAATTTGTTAGGGCTTTTTCCAGGACAGAGCTATCTCGCCCTAAACCTTTGTGCGCTAATTGGTAGCTACGACCGATCTGCATCGCCGCGTATTCGGTCGAATCAGACCCCGGATGTTGCTTGACGAACTCCTCGTACCGCGTAGCCGCTGTCGTGTAATCAGTATTCTGGAAGGAGCAATCGGCTAGTTTAACTTCTGAGAATTCAGCGTAAGGTCCAAATGGATAACCGTCTTTTAAGAGTTGGAAAACTTCCATTGCCTCAGGATATAATCCACTCTCATAGAAGCGCGTTGCACGTTCAAACAGGACATGTTCTGGAGTATCGACGGATAGTCCGATCGCCTTGGCCTCACTCTCAAAAAGTTGTGTTGCCTCCTCCTCTGGAGCCGGATCACTCGACCCAGAGCATCCTAAGCAGGCGTTAAGCAGTACTAGGAAAAGTAATGAGGATAGGTATTTATGCATCCGACATGTCCCACTAAAATGCGGTTTCAAAATGCCCCGGTATAATATGCTCAGAGTGATTCTTCTGCAAGTTGCCAACAGGAGCAGATTTGTGTTCATTTCTTTGAATGATAACAGCCCATTCGACTGAAGAGATTAGGAGCGCGGTCAGAGCCCAAAAGCAGAAGGGTAGGAGAATCGGCTTTGTGCCTACCATGGGGTATCTACATCAGGGGCATCTAAGTCTTATCGAAAAGGCCAAAGAGTTAAGCGATTGCGTGGTTGCATCAGTCTTTGTTAACCCAACCCAGTTTAATGATAAGCGAGATTTTGAAAAATATCCGGTCGATATTCCGAGAGATTCAAAGCTACTTGAGTCAGTTGGGACTGAGGCCCTCTTTCTCCCCAGCGCAAAGGAGATTTACGCGGAAGGGTTTCAAAGTTGGGTTGAGTTGAGCGAGTTGCCACTCAAGTGGGAAGGGGCTTTTAGGCCAGGTCATTTCAAGGGAGTTTCCACGGTAGTCAGCATTCTTTTTAACGCGGTGATGCCGGATATCGCAGTCTTCGGTGAAAAAGATTTTCAACAGTTACGAATTATCGAACGGATGGTTGAGGATTTAAAATTCAGCGTTCGAGTTGTTCGCGGAGAGACAGTTAGAGAAAGCAGTGGGTTGGCGATGAGTTCTCGTAATGTGAGACTTTCAGCAGAGGGGAGGGAGATTGCCGCGAATATTCATAAAAGTTTACTTGCAGCTAGAGACAGCTTTAAGCGAGGGGAGCGTGACCTCGAAAAATTACGGGCAGTGGTCACGGCGCAATTGGTCAACACTCCTCAAATCGAGCCGGAGTACGTCGCGATCGTAGACGAGGCTACCTTAGCAGAAACGAATCCTCTGCCCAGCAATTCAAGAGCGCTAATCGCGGCGAAGCTTGAAGGGGTGCGGCTAATTGATAATCTGCCGCTTTATTCATAAATTACTTACTCCGAGTGCGGAGCATTCGCAGAGCGAACCCAGCTCGCCCCGAAATTTACTAAAGAGCGGAGAGATACCTCGTAGTCGTTAGTAACCTGATGGGCCAGCAGCTCAAATAAACTCTTTGGTGTAATCGAATAACTTTCACGAACTTGGTCACTAACGCGTTCGCCAATTACATCACACAGGCGAGACAGCGCCCCCACTTCATCCTCACTTAGTTGAGAGAAGACTTCCTCCTTTAGTTCAGCTTGATTTAGTTCCGTAAAGGGGATTGCGCCTACGCGAATCAGATCTGACTCAATTATCCTTGCGTGCGAGTCAATTAGCGAGTCCAAATCTCTGGCTCTCCGCACTCGGTCCTCGTCTAAGGACCCTTTAGTTGAGTCAAAATCAAAATGTTTAAGCAGGCCCTCTTTTAAAGTCGAGGCGATTAGACCAATGTTTAATTGGTGCGCCTCTTCTACTCGCTTCCAGTCGCTTTTTACCTTTGGCGCAATCTTTTCAGCAATAACTCCGATCACTGTGCTTAAGTCAGTTTCGGCTGGATCGTGCGCTGTGTGTATCATTTAGTACTCCCGTATTATGCTATAAATTCAATTTGGAGAAAGAGTATAGGGACTAGATAGATCAAAATCAACACACAACGGTGGCTTTCAACTTACTGGTTTACCGCAACGTTCTCCGTGCGGACGAATGATTTAAGATATAGGTAAATATCGTTCGCTGAGTAACCGTGCAATTCGTACTGCTCGCGCTGGGATCCGTGCGAGACAAATTCATCTCGTACACCAAAGCGCTTAATCGGGGCTTGCAAAGAGATTCCGTTGTCATTGACGAATTCAAGTAAAGCCGATCCAAATCCCCCCATTAAGGCGTGGTCTTCGATGCTGCAGACCAGCGGATATTTGGGAAGTTCTTTACTTAGCAACTCCTGATCGAGAGGTTTTGCAAAGCGCGCATTAATTACCCCGATGTCGACCCCAGATTCCTTAAATAATCTCTCGACAACCTCGAGCGCGGAATTCACAAGCGGACCAAAGGCCACAATTAGCGCATCTTTACCACTCCGCAAGACTTCGGCTTTTCCGATAGGGATTGTTTTAAACTCGGGATCTAAGGAGATACCCAGCCCATTCCCGCGCGGATATCTGATTGCGCTTGGGCCGGGATGGTTTACACAGGTATAAAGCATGTGCTGGAGTTCGTTCTCGTCCTTTGGAGACATGATCGTAATATTGGGAAGGCAGCGTAAATAGGAGAGGTCAAATACGCCTTGGTGAGTGTGACCGTCATTTCCCACTACCCCGCCGCGATCCAAGGCAAAGGTTACCGCTAGATTTTGTAGGCACACGTCGTGCACGACTTGGTCGTATCCACGCTGCAAAAATGTGGAATAGATCGCACAGACAGGTTTTAACCCTTCGCAGGCTAATCCGGCCGCGAAAGTAACCGCGTGTTGCTCGCAAATCGCTACATCGAAAAACTTATCCGGGTGGTGTTCTTCAAACTTATTTAGCCCTGTTCCGGTAGCCATTGCAGCCGTAATCGCGCGGATTTTACTATCCTGATCGGCAAGTTTTATCATCGTATCGGCGAATATCGCCGTGTAACTTGGAATTTTTTTGGATGGGACAGGAGTCGGAATAAATCGTCCCTTTTCACGATCAAACGGTACAACTGCATGCCAGGTAATAGGATCTTCCTCGGCCGGCTCGTATCCTTTCCCCTTCACGGTGTGCGCATGGATCAGCACCGGGACATCCTGATCCTTAGCATTTTTTAGCGCTGTCACTAGGTCCGCGACATTATGTCCATCGACCGGCCCGATATAGCGCATTCCAAACGACTCAAATAACATCGCCGGTGAAGCGAAGAACCCTTGCCATGCTTCCTCTGCTCGATCGATCGCGCGGTACACGAATTCGGGAACGTATCCTTTCTTGTACAGATCTTTGAAGGTGTTTCTAGCTTTAGTCGGATAACGGGAGGTTACAGTTTTTGAAAATAACCAACTGAGTGCGCCGACA
>CAZJXY010000305.1:0-5099 GCA_964549925.1 uncultured Bdellovibrionales bacterium
GGAATATTTTGAAGGTTCGGCTCGGAGCTTGATAGACGGCCAGTTCCAGTAACGGCCTGATTAAACTTAGAATGAAGTCGACCGGTCTGTGGGGCCACTTGCGCCGGAAGCGCGTCGACATAGGTGCTCTTTAACTTATAAAGCGATCGATACTCTAAGATTAATCGTGGAAGCGCGTGTTCGTCGCTCAACTTTTCCAATACTGAAGAATCGGTCGATATCCCGCTTTTTGTCTTCTTTAGTCCCTTAGTTGGAATATTGAGCTCTTCGAATAAAACTTTGGCCAACTGCTTTGGCGAGTTTAGGTTAAACTCGCTGCCAGCAACGTTGTAACACTGCGCCTCGATGGTCTGGAGTCGTCTAGCGAATTCCTCGGAGATGCTTGCCAGAAGTTTTGAATCGAGCTTTATCCCCTTTTGCTCCAAGCGTGAGAGTACAGAAAGTAGTGGGACTTCGATTTTTTGCATCACTTCTTCTAGGTTAGCTTCAGCTAGACGAAGCTCTAATATTTTACAAAGAGTAAATGCATGCCACGCATCCTCGCCTGAATATCGAGCCGCCTTTTCGATCGAAACATGCGAAAAATCGGGCAATCCGGCCGTTACCTCAGTGTATTCAATCACTCTAGAATTTAGGTACTTACTAACTAATTCGCTGAGGTTATGCGATCCCTGATCGGGATTAATCAAATATGAGGCGAGCATGCAATCGAAAGTTATTCCATTCAGTTCCACCCCGTGTTGAGCGAAAATTTCATGGTCGTACTTTAAGTTCTGACCAAGCTTTGAAATCTTCGGATCTTCAAAAACAGGCTTTAGACATTCCTTGGCCATCTCCCAACTGACCTGTTTTCTGCCGTTAGGGGCGGCTTGATGCCCAAACGGCAAATACCAAGCCTCATCCTCAGACCAACAAAAAGAAATCCCAACTAACTTGGCCTCAAGGAAATTTAACGAGGTAGTCTCCGTATCGACCGCAAAAGTTTTCTGAGTGGAGAGCTTCGAGACAAAAGCGCTAAAATTGTCCGAATACACAACGTGGCAGGGTACTTTGGCTTCACTTTGCTCTGAGGGTATATCTAGCTTCAGATCCTTGGCTAATGATCTAAATTCAAACTTATCCACTAACTCAGAGAGATGATTGGCTTCGGGCGCAGCTCTACTAAGAAACCGTAATAAAGTATCCTTATCGCACTCCGAAAGTTTTAGGGCTTCCATCTGATTTCCAGCCTGAACCGAACCAGAACTTAAACCTGCAGCCTCAACCAAAAGTGGTACATCACACTTAATTTCAACCAGGTGTCGACTTAGACGAGCGAGCGCAGCCCCCGATTCAATCGATTCAGCCACCTTTTTTCTGTTTCTTATCGCCGAGTTATCCGCTATGGCAGCGGCATTACTTACAACCTGCTCAACACTTCCATAGAGTTTAATCAACTGCTCAGCGGTCTTTGGGCCTACCCCTTGTACGCCCGGCACATTATCTGAAGAGTCCCCCATAAGGCCCAAGATTTCTACGACCTGCTCGGGGCCAACTCCAAACTTCTCGATTACGCCATTCCGATCAATATGTTGATCCTTCATCGCGTCCCAAATCGTCACCTTCTGATCGACGAGCTGCATCAGATCTTTGTCACCACTTATGATTACCGTTTCAACACCCTCTTTCTCCAAGCGCCGAGCCAGTGTTCCGATTAGATCATCTGCTTCGTAGCCAACTTGCTCCAACACTCGAAGTCCAAGGGCTCGCGAAATATCTCGAAAATATGGCATCTGCTTGGCTAGGTCTTCCGGGCACTCCGGACGATTTGCCTTGTACTGCGGATAAATTTCATGGCGGAAGGTTTTTTGGCCGGTATCAAAGACCATGACAACATGGCGAGAATCTCGCTGACTGAGAAGCTTAATCAGCATCTTAAAAAAACCGTAGAGCGCGTTAGTTGGGAAGCCATCTTTAGTGCTAAGCGGAGAGACTGCGAAATAGGCACGGAAGATATAACCTGAGCCATCCACGAGATAAACCTTCGCTGGCGCCTGCTCTGAGGAATCAACGGTGGAATGGGCTGTATTATCTGACATCTCGGCAAATCCTTGTTATATTCGCCAAGCTTATCGAACCCTGGGTAAAAACTCAAAATTGCGGATATTCATCGCCTTTTACTATCGTCCCCTCGAATACTGCTCGCTTATCTTTCACATCCACGAGTTCGTCAAGCTCATACACATTCCTATACCCATACCCAAATAGATTGATAAAGGTTGGAATATTTAGAGCCATCATTTTGGGCTTCTCCTGAGCCTCAAGCTGCTTTGTTATCCGAGCACCAACAAGCGGGACAAACATCTTCGTCGCAAAATCTGTTTCATTCCCTTCAAAATTATTATTGCAGTAGATTAAAATTCTGGTCTCAAAACTAGGAATGACTTTAGCAAGATTCGCTTGGGTAAAATCAGTAAAGCTTAGATGCTTTGCTCCCTTAAGATGAATGCGATCAAAGCGGAAATCAGAGCGCGAATCGAGAATAATTGTATTAGGATCCTTGCTCATCGATAGAAAAGTATCGAAATCGATTAGTCGTGTGGCACGCTGAGGCTCGACTGCGGAAACAATACTTTTAAAGTCCTCAAAACTAACTTTTGCCTTGGGATATTGCTTGGGTTGAGTTGATGCAATCACCGGGACAAAAAGAGTGCATAAGCATATAACGAGAATTCTTTTAACCATTCAAACTCCGAAAATCTAAATACAGCATGATTTACACTCAGAGGAGAAAGCACAAGCGCGCAGGCTTAACTCTGGGGTTTAATTATAAGAATTTTGGGCAGTAAGGTTCTACTTGTTTGTCTTTTGCTTAGCTCTAGAAATTCAATTACCCTTGAGTTACGCAAATTTAGCTGCAGTTTATGCCAAATTTCGAACCACCAAAGCGAGATGATTCAGGGCCGTTAGGCTTTAAGCCTTCCGTTAGCTGGCTTAGTCCCTTTTCCTTAGAGCTAGAGCCGGGTCAGGCTAACCTACTTGGGCGATTTACGATTGAATATCCCCGTCCGCGAGGCTGGCGAGAGATTCAATCTCCTCGGGAAGATAGTAAAGTGATTCTGTTCGCTCCAAACGGGAACGGAACGTTGATTATTGGAGCAGGGTTTTTGCCGCGAGAGTTGTCTCGCAGCGAGGCACTCGAAAATGTCGCAGCTTCACCCATTCTCAACTTATTAAAACACGGCGCTCAAATTCCAGTCGTTATGACCATCCCGACAATTAGTAGTATTGAGGGCGTGAACGCTTCGCATATGCTAAACTTCCTTGGAACAATTCCAGGTAACTTGGTAAATAGCGCCGAAGAGAGAGTGCCGCTATTTAAGTACACCTCGGTTTTTGGGATTGGGGAGCATTGGATCTCTTTTGAAACCACAAGTTGGGGTCCTGGGTGTAACCCGGGAACTGAAGCTGATCTAATGGGGAAGCTGCATCTTGCGGTTCAAATTAGGAGAAAGCCGGAGTAATCACTTTTCTACTAATCACGCTTTCTCCAAACTACTTTCGATTGTTTAGCGCCACCGATCTGATAAAATTTAACTGCTTAAGCACCGTAACAGTGGCCATGGTGGATTTGATACTTCTGGGAGCTAATGGAACAAGCTAGAATTTTGATAGATGGTGGCAGTCAGCCGTCCGACGATCCTGGGACGAATTCCCCACTGCGATTAGCGCGCACACCAGCGCAAGAGCACCTCGTTTCAATCTATTCAAGTCCGGGTGAGCACTTCGATTCTGAAATGGGGATGCGAGATTGGCTTACGCAAAAAGGGATCGATCTTGCGTTGGCTGATAGCAAAAAAGGTCTCAGAAAACTATTTGAAAAGATTGAGGCAGGAGAAGCAAAGCTTACATTCGATTCAGAGAGCGGAAGGGTTATTCGCTGCGCACGTGTCGCAAAGATTGATACCGAGGTAACTATTCACGGAGAGATCTATCCGCTGGTTGAACTCTGCCAGATTTTCTTAGCGCACAAAACCACCAAAGCCGAACTTAAGGCTGCAGATTTGGCTGGGGTTATAGCGCAGCTTCAACCTCCTGATATTAGAAGTGCGCAAGTCCGTGACAGTCAGCAGCTGTGGGAAACATTGATCGGAGAGGAAGCCGCATTGGAAGGCGCACGCCGCGGAGTGCAGGAGGAGCTTGGGCTAACGATGGAAGAGGCCCGGCGCGCTCAGATTACAATGTACGAGACCGTGCTTGAGTACGAGAGCCCGATTGACTGGCCGGAAATCCATTCGATTTTAGAAACGAATCAAGCCAAAGCGGTTCTACCGGAAGAGATCTCAAAGCCGGTCTATTGGGAGCTTGAAGCAGGAGATCAGATCACGATATTTGTTGCAGCTCCAAATGCTCCGACGATAAGGGCCCTATTGGGAGCGATATTTCCGAAGATACAGTATCGACCGACCGAATAAACTCCGAGACTTCTCTGACCCAGTCTGGAGTTAATTCTTAACAAAATTTGCGAGAGTATATGGCGACATCAATTCTGAAAAATAATTGCTCTATCAAGATCGCCACTTGAATCTCATTTGCACGCTCTTTCGAAGGAAGCTATGTCCGCTCGTGTTTGATTAAGATGGTCAAGTACATCCCAACTCGTTTGATCCTCGATCCGATCATTCCGAATAAGCAGCTCCAATCTCCCAAGACATTCTCTCAAGCTAGAGAGTTTTGGGGTGGTGCTTGCGGGTGCCTGATCAAGTGCGAGGAGATATTCCCGCTCCTTCTGAAACATCTGCCGAAATGTAGGATCTGCTTGCGCTTTAATCAATTTTTCTAAGCCGGTCGCTAAATCGTAAACCCCTTGCCTTACCTTATAGTGATAATGGAACTGCTTGGCTTCGGAGAACGCAGAATCGAGGGTTTTCTCGTACCTACCCAAAACCTCTTGTGATGGTACGACAATTTTATCGCTACGTCGTAAGATATCTCGGATTCGCTCTATGTCCTCTATTTCTAACTCATGCACCTCCGCTTCCTCTGCGTAGAAACTTCTTTTGTCTCCTTTTGGGACACTAGGGCGCAAAGAATGTCGTGCTTCATGTCCGATAGAGATC
>CAZJXY010000306.1:0-5091 GCA_964549925.1 uncultured Bdellovibrionales bacterium
GCACGCCTCGGGGTAAAAGACGGAGAATTGATTGAAAAATTGTTGGACGATTATTTGCAAGTGGCGATGACCTCTAAACGCAGCGATCTGGCTGCGGTTGTTTGGTCTCTCGCCAAGATGGAGGAGCGCTACGATCGCCAACTTGGAAAGCTGCTTGAGATAGCCAAGGATCAGATGATTCGCTTCACAAGTCGTCAACTTACAGTTTTGGTTTCCTGTTGTGCAAGTTTTCAGCACAGAGACGAAGAGCTAATGAGCGAATGGGCTAAAGCCGTCACGCAAAAGATGGATACAAACGCGTGTGGAACATTTTCATCGATTTCTATCGCGCTTTCATTGAAAGCGTGCAGGGAGCTAAATTTCGCACCGGAGAAGGCAATTGATGCTTTGCTTGGAGAGTTGGTGCGAGGCGAAAGCGACAAGCGCACTAAACTCTATCAAGCTCCGACATGGATCTTGGCAGAGTCACTCGCGGCGTTGGGGGAGTTAAATTATAGACCCCCGCAACTGCCTTCACTCGAATTCAGTGCTCTGCAACGACGTACGGGGTGGGATGGACACAATGTAAGTGGTGCGCTGTTTGGGTTAACAGTCTTAAACTCGGATACTGGGAGAAAATTTTGGTCGGGCCTGGAAGAGGCTCATAGAAAGGCAGGACCAAGAGATCCGGTTTTACCGGAGCGACTGAGTGACGGACAACTTCTTTCGATTTACCACTGTATGACCGTCCTGGGCTTGGATATTCCTGAGCCTATTCGAGTTACTGTAAGTGAGATCTCACGAATCCGCGAACGCAATCGGCCAGAGCCAAGTGGGTTTGAGAGGCGGCTTCGGGATTGGCTCGAGCATCGCGGAGTAATTTGTAAACCCCAAGTGGTGATTGATGGATACGCAGTTGATCTGATGGCTGTGAATATTCGAAGCGGTAAAAAAGCGCTGATAGAATGTGATGGAGTTCGATATCACCAAGTCAATAATAGTCCAGATGGTCGCCCGACCGGTAGGACTATTGTAAAGGATCGATTTCTTAAAGCGAAGGGGTACGAGAAATCACAAGGCTTCCCGGTGCTACACATCAGTGACTTTGAATGGAATACCGAAAATTTCCCCCCAGATTTTAGGGAGTTCGTTTGGGGGGATGTCCGCGCTTAAGCGAGAATATCAAGGATTGAGCCTGTCGTATCGCCAACAACTTTAATCACCTTGGCATTTGCTTTGACTTGCTGAGTGTCTAGTTTTAAGCCAATCGCCGCATCAACAATGTCCCCGCTCCCCTCAGGAAGGTAAGCAGTCGAGATCTCTTCGGCGTGTCTAGCCGCGTTCTCTAGACCAGTCTTTATGCCGGACAGAGCTGAGCCTAGGGCTGAGTTAATTCCCATACTAATAATATCGTTACAATTAGCGGATTGGCTAAGATTGCGTGTTCAAAAGAGTTACAATGAGTTCAGTTGTTTAGGCTTGTAAGTACTGGGTATTGGGAGTTTTGCTGGCTGAACGCCTAAGACGTCGCAACGCGTCTTCCCTTAGTCCCTCAATTTGGTCTGGTGTTGCCGATAACTCTTTGGCTAATTCGGTAGCGCTCTCACACCCGCTTCCAGTTAATCCGAAGAGCTCCGAGACAACATGTTGCTCGACTACTGGCAGGGCACTCAAAGCCGAATCAATTTTCTCTGCTAGTCTGGCTCGCTCCATTCTTTTCCCCTCGAGCAGAATCACCTTGCTTTCGTCTCCGAAAGACTGGCAATCCAAGCCTGCCTTATTGACAACTGAGTCCCTTACTTCGATCGCGCCTTCAGAACTACCCAACGGTTGATCGAGATTGTCCCCAGTCTGCCCACGAAGTTTCATTTCAAAGTCCATAAAACCTCTCCAATTTACCTGCCAACCAGAGTAACAACTCACTATACGATTTCTCTGGCCAAGAACCTAATAATCACTGTATCTGAAAGCTGATTGTAGCAATCGATCATCGCCAAGTCAAAAAAGCTAATAGGGAGATATTACCTGTGGGTGTGACTATTAAGTTTCTCGGGGCGTCCGGAACCGTAACCGGGTCAAAATATCTAGTAAAAAGCACTAGAGCTACCATTCTAGTCGATGCAGGAATGTTTCAGGGGGCAAGGAATTGGCGTGATAAAAACTGGGAACCAGCCCAACTTGATTTGGGTAAAGTTGATGCAACATTGCTTACCCACGCTCATATTGATCACACAGGAATATTGCCAAGATATTACGCCGAAGGACTCAGATCACCAGTATTTGCAACCGCTGCCACCACAGAGCTGTCAAAACTCCTGCTTACCGATAGCGGGCGTCTACAGGAGGAAGAGGCCAACTACCGCAGAGAGTCAAAGCGTTCGCGCCATTCGCCGCCCTTACCGCTTTATACTGAGCAAAATGCCAAGGATGTTCTGACCTCATTCAATGACGTTCAGTTTTCGTCTCGGGTTAAAGTCGCTGAAGGAGCTTATGCAACTTGGCATCGGATGGGGCACATCTTAGGCGCCGGATCGATAAAACTAGAAGTTGACGATAAAGTCATAGTTTTTTCGGGAGATATTGGGCGTTATGGAGTTCCAATTCTAAGAGACCCTGAGCCGGTTCAATTTGGGGATCTCTTATTAATTGAATCGACGTATGGGGATCGGGAGCATGGAAAAGAGGATCCAGCCAGACAGTTGGCTAGCGTAATCTCCGGCACAGCTAATAGAGGTGGAGTAGTATTAGTACCCGCGTTTTCAGTTGGACGTACCCAGACCATCCTATTTTATCTGAAAGAGCTTAAATCAAAAGGGGCTATACCGGATATACCGGTGATAATAGATAGCCCGATGGCGGCTGATGCGACCGACCTATATCGAAGGCATACCGATGATTACGATGAGCAGTCCCTGGCTTTGGTTGGCGCAGATGGCAAAAACCCCTTCCGTTGCAGCAAGCTTAAATTTACTCGAACTCGGGAGGAATCAATTGCGATTAATTCGATTTCTGAGCCGATGGTTTTGATCTCTGCCAGTGGAATGCTCACCGGTGGCCGGATTCTGCATCACCTAAGACACCGAATCTCGAGTCCGCTAAACACGATTCTGTTTGTCGGGTATCAGCCGCCTGGCAGCCGCGGGGCTTGGATTCAAAGTGGCGCAAAGGAACTAAGAGTTTTCGGAGAAGAGTTTCCAATTCGAGCGAAGGTTGCCGAGCTTAGCAATCTCAGTGCGCATGGAGACCGTTCGGAATTGATACGTTGGTGTCGCGCCTGTGAAGGGAGGCCAAAGCGAGTGGCCGTAGTTCATGGTGAGCCCGAAAGCGCGCAGAGTTTTAAGTCCACTTTAGAGCGGGAGTTTAAGTGGGACGTTACAGTTCCCGCCTACCTGCAGGAAATTAAGCTTTAGACAGGAGTTCTTTAGTTGTGCTAAAAGTTCGGGTCGAAGGCGCGGTTAATTTATAAGGATTATAGGAGCACCGGAAATGGAGATGCTGATTGTATTAGGAGTGGTTGTACTGTTTGTATTCTTCCTAATAGGAATTTATAACAAACTAGTAGCGCTACGGAATCGGTATAAAAATGCCTTTGCTCAAATAGATGTCCAATTAAAGCGCCGGTATGATTTAATTCCGAATCTAGTAGAAACCGTGAAAGGGTACCTCAAGCACGAGAGAGAGACTCTTGAGGCGGTTATAACAGCTAGAAATAAGGCGGTTCAAATTAACGCTACTGCGGCAGCTAACCCAGCCTCTCCCGGCGTGATCCACGATCTTTCAGGAGCAGAGTCGCAACTTAGCGGAGCGTTAGGGAAGATATTTGCATTGGCGGAAAGTTATCCTGATTTAAAAGCCAATCAAAATATGATGCAGTTAACGGAAGAGCTTACATCTACTGAAAATAAGATCTCCTTTGCTCGGCAGGCATTCAACGACGCTGTTACACAATACAATATCTCTCGGGAGCAGTTTCCGAATAATATTCTGGCTGGAATGTTTGGCTTTCAGGCTTCCGATTTGTTTGAGATACAAGCACCTGAGGAACGCCAGGCGGTTAAAGTTTCTTTTTCCTAAATCTTTGACTTGTGAATTTCTTCGAGAGCCAGGAGCAGGCGCGTAAAAAAACCGGAAGATTGGTATTCTACTATTTGTTAGCGATAGTAGCTATCGTTGTCGCGGTATATGTATCCGCGGCCGTTGTGTTTTCCGAAGTTACTGGAGGATCGGATTATCCAAGTAGTTACTCACTCTGGGATCCGGTTGCCTTTTTAGCGATAGCAGCGGTTACTTCCCTATTAATTCTGCTCGGGACGCTGTGGAAGATTTTCCAGTTAAAACGTGGAGGATCTGCAGTAGCGACCGCGCTTGGCGGGAGAGAGATTGATCCTGATACTAGCGACCTGCATGAGAGAAGATTGCTAAATATAGTTGAAGAGATGGCGATTGCATCCGGAACACCGGTTCCGGTCGTGTACGTGATGGAGGAAGAAGACGCAATTAACGCTTTTGCCGCTGGGTACACTTCAAATGATGCGGCGGTCGCGGTAACGCGCGGCTGTATGACAAAGTTAACTCGAGACGAACTCCAGGGAGTAATTGCGCACGAGTTTAGCCACATTTTTAACGGTGACATGCGCCTAAATATCAGGCTGATTGGCGTACTGAACGGAATTTTAATTATTTATATGGTCGGTTACACTCTGATGCGGGTATTTGGTCAGGGTTCAAGTCGACGTTATCGTTCCTCAAGTCGTGATAGTAAAAATTCGGGGGGAGCTCTGATACTTTTTGGATTAGCTCTTGTGGCAATCGGTGGGATTGGGGCTTTCTTTGCAAACTTAATTAAAAGCGCAGTATCTAAACAGCGTGAGTTCTTGGCGGATGCCTCGGCGGTTCAATTTACAAGAAACCCGAGTGGAATTTCTGGTGCGCTAAAAAAAATCGGCGGGTTTAGTGAAGGATCGAAAATGGCAACTCCAAAAGCCGAAGAGGCGAGCCATATGTTTTTTGCGAACGGACTTTCCTCTTTTTTCGGCTCAATCTTTGCTACTCATCCGCCATTGGCTGAGCGTATCCAAAAGATCGAACCAAATTTTCAAGGGCAGTTTACTA
>CAZJXY010000307.1:0-5081 GCA_964549925.1 uncultured Bdellovibrionales bacterium
TTGAATCTGCTTGAGTAGCGATTTCTACTCTATTATAATATGGCTGTTACAGAAGGGGCTTTTTAGGCAGCAGATTTGAAATTGGGGGAGCCATGAACTCTGATCATAGTTCTGACGAAGTTGTTTTAGCTCAGGAGATGAAGCGCATTATCAGCTCGCTTCGCGATACCGGACCGAAAGATCTGTACCAATTGCAAGAGGAGGGGAGCCGCCCGGATAAAGTAGAAGTGGCGGTTCAGACACTGGTATCTCAGAACTTAATAATCGAGCGAGTCGATTTTCCGTCTACTCCTGATCCATTTACAAAGGTCTATAGCTTGCCGATTCCGGGGAAAACATCTCCAACTAAGCCGACCGCATCCGGAAAACTTCCGAGCTGGTAATGTTGCCATCTGAATTGTTTTCGTTCTACAGTCTCTGACCATGGAGACTACAGAAAAGATTTGGTTAGACGGGAAGTTGATCCCTTGGGATCAATGCAAGGTGCATTTTCTCACCCATGCCTTACACTACGGCTCTGCTGTATTTGAAGGCATTCGAGCTTATGAGACATCAAAGGGTGCGGCGATCTTTAGGCTTAAAGAGCATATCGATCGCTTGTATTTCTCAGCCGAAGCCTTAGGGATGAAAATTCCTTTTGAACCGAAAGTTTTAATTGAGGCCTGCAGGGAAGTTACCCGAGTAAATAAATTAAAGCACGGGTACATCCGCCCGCTAGCTTTTTATGGGTACGGAGTGATGGGACTGCGGCCGACCGGTGCACCAGTTTCAGTTGGCATCGCTTGTTGGCCATGGGGAAAGTATCTTCCGCATGAGATGGCAGAAGTTAAGACCAGTTCATACACAAGGATCTCCCCGCGCAGTATGCGAGCCGACGCAAAGATTTCCGGCAACTATATTAATAGTATCCTCGCTGTTTTGGAGTTAAGGGGCACTAAGTACCACGAAGCGTTATTTTTAGACGACAACGGACTGGTCGCAGAGGGGCCAGGAGAGAATTTTTTCTTGGTGAATGGTAATAAGATTTCAACTCCAAAGCTTGGAACGATATTGGCTGGAATTACCAGGGATACCGTAATCCGAATGGCCGGAGATCTTGGATTCAACGTTGAGCAACGGGATATACGACCAGAAGAGATATTAAAGGCTGACGAAGCGTTCTTTACAGGAACAGCGGCTGAAGTAACCCCGATTCGGTCTCTAGACGATAACGTGATCGGGAAGGGTGTCGTTGGACCGGTCACCGCAAAGATTAAGAGTGAGTATCACGCGGCTGTTCACGGGGAGAGGGTCAAATATCAAGAGTTCCTCTGTCTGGTTGAAGGGTAGGGTTAGTAAATTCAGCCATTTAGTCCCAATGAGTTGCTCCTGATATGGGCGGTATTCGGGTGACTTTTTAGGAATATCTCTAGTGATTTTAGGCATCTAAATTGGGTGAACACTACCCATTTGGCAAATATTTAGATGAATAGCCGAGAGGACAGATCGCAGCTTATCGGTCACATAGATAGCGCCACTCTTGTTAAAAGCGAAAAGGGTGAGGATCTTGTTTGTCTTGAAGGGTGGATTCTTCACCCACAGCGGATCAACAGAAACGTCACGGTGACTCGGTTGGGACAAGGCAGTAACGGCTTGCCAACTCAAATGCAGATTGTTGAGCGCACAGATGTAGCTAGGAGGCTAGCTCATATACCGCATGCGAAGTACTCGGGGTTTAAAGGGATTATCCCGATCGCCCCAGAGCAAGGCAGATTACTTACACTCAAATTCGAGATTCTCCTGGACGATGCAACTCAGGTAACTAGCCATCTATCGGTTGAACCACAATCGACCACAGTCCCGTTCCAGTTTCATGGGAAAAACGCGTTACAAGTTTCTCAATATGGAGATTACAGAGCCCGAGAATTTCTTTTTTATCTTTCTAAAATTCAGTTCGAAAGTTTCCAGAAGACTGATCGAGTTTTAAACTTTGGGTCGGGTCCACAACCCAAGCTTAGCATCATCATGGTAACCTACAATCAGCCTGCTCTTACATGGAGCTGCTTAGAGTCGTTGCTTAGAGAATGGCGGCAAGGCGACTTTGAACTAATAATCGTTGATAACTGTTCCGGTGCCGAGACACAAAATCTGTTAGCTCGAATTCGCGGAGCCAAGATTATAAGAAACCAGGAAAATATACATTTTCTCCGTGCAGCTAATCAGGCCGTGGAGCATGCTTGTGGCGAGTATTTACTTTTTTTGAACAACGATACCTTGCTAACCTCGGGTTGCATTGATAACGCCATGGCTTTGTTTTCGAATGAAGATATTGGGGTAGTGGGCGCTAAACTGATAAGGCCCGATGGCCGCATACAGGAGGCCGGTTCTAAGATATTTACAGATGGAAGCACAGAAAGCTGCGGTCGGGGTGCGGCGTTAACAGATCCACGCTACTTAGGAATTCGGGATGTGGACTACGTTTCCGGCGCGTTTCTTATGACCAAGCGAGAGTTATTCACTTCCATTGGTGGCTTTGATGCACGATTTGAGCCGGCGTATTACGAAGACGTAGACTTCTGTGCACAAGTTAGAGCCCACGGTAAAAGGGTGGTCTGCACAGCCGACTCTATCTTGATCCATGTGGAAAAAGGTAGCTCAGAATCGATCGAGAGAGCTGAGTCGCTTACCCTTCGAAATCGCCAAATTTTCCGGGCGAAATACGCAGATCACTCAGTGTATCCCAGGACACAAGGCGGTATTCCCCTCCTAGTGCTTGACGATTTTATCCCTACGGCAGAGAGAGGCCAAGGTTTACCAAGGGCTGCCTGTCTGCTGAGGGAACTTTGTGGGCTAGGGTATCATCCGACATTCGTACCCTTAAATGAGGACCCAAATCTTAATTTCAAAGACTTTGCTGGAATCCCAAAAGAGGTCAAATCGATTTTGGGGTACCCAAGGCCTAAACTTAAAGATTTTTTAGCAAAACATGGTCAGAGTTTTACAAGAGTGCTGGTCTCAAGACCGGCCAACATGGATGAATTGATCAAATATAAATCACTCTTACCCCCAGACGCACGCATTATTTACGACGCGGAAGCGATTTTTGCTTCGCGATCGATTTTAAAAAAGCAGGTGGAGACTGGTGTACGATTCAGCGCTGAGGAAATTAACGATATAGTTTCAATTGAAACTAGGCTTGCAAGAGAAGCTGATATTGTGATCGCCGTTTCTGAATCTGAAGCGGTGAAACTTAGAAGAGCCGGTGTGTCTAATGTGCAGATTCTGGCCCACGGGATTCAAGTAGATCAAAACACACCGGATTTTCATTCCCGTGAGGGCTTCCTCATGGTTGGACCAACCCTTGAGGAAGATTCTCCAAATTCGGATGGGGTAATTTGGTTCATAGATCATATATTTCCGACGATTAACGCGCTGATGCGAGAAAGTTTGGCGCACTTTACGCTCGCCGGTCAAAGCAAGGTTCCGCTGATTCGAGCCAAAAATTCTCCTTACGTAGATATTGCCGGACTAATTCCAAATCTCACTGAAACTTACAATAAGAGACGGGTTTTTGTCGCTCCGATCAGGTACTCTGCCGGCATCCCATTAAAGGTGATTGAAGCGTCAGCGCACGGCTTACCTTCGGTCATTACACCACTGCTTGCTGAGCAGCTTGGTTGGAGAGACGGGGTTGAGTGCATGATCGGAGAAGATGCTGAAGACTTCGCAGTGAAATGCAAAGTCTTGCATAGCAAACCTGAGACCTGGGAGCGGATACGAAGGAGAGCAATCGAGAGGGTAGCAGTGGAGTACTCGATCGAGGCTTTCCGTAGTAGTGTCAGATCTATCCTAGATCAACTAGAGAGCTATTTCTTGTAATTATCTACTTTTGTATTTGTTTCTCCTAAGACCGTATGTTTAAAAGTTGATAAGCCAATTGCGGTTGTTGGTTTGCTTGGGCCAGTATAGCGGTTGAAGATTGTTGAACGATTGTCAGGCGCAATAGATTTGCGGTCTCTTGAGCAACATCTGCGTCAGTGATTCGACTTGAGGCAACCTCATAGTTTTCACGTGCAACTTGTAGGCTGTCGATTGCGGTGTGAAGTCGACTCTCAGTCGCTCCGAGCTCTCCCCGTCTTTTTGCGACTTGGTCAATCGCATTCTGAACCGCCGCCAAAGCTGTTCTAGCCGCTATTCCGGCGTCCGAAAGATCGTTGGCAGTTATTGAGAATGTAAGTGACCCAGCAGATGCAAGGCCTAAGGTTTCTAGCGTTCCTTGAACAGAAGCGATGGTAATTTGGGAAGTCGAGTATGAGTCAAATCCGACTTGAAGAGTAAGATTAGAGCTTCCTGAAAGGAGTGTTATATTATTGAATGTAGTGGTTGTGGCAATCCGTTCGATCTCAGAAGCGAGCGCCAGAAACTCATTGTTGAGTGGAGACCTTTGGGCTGTGGTATATACTCCGTTGGCAGACTGCTCAGCCAACTCTCCCATGCGCGTAAGAATGTAAGTAATTGCTTCAAGTCCGGAATCGGCTATGGCTATTGCCGAGACACCGTAGTTCGCATTCCTAACTGCAGCTGAAGCAACCCTGGTGTCAGCCCTTAACGCACTTGAAATGGCGAGTCCTGCCGCATCATCAGCGGCACGATTAATCCTCTGACCGGAACTAAGGCGTTCAAGGGACGCATTGACCCCGATGTTGGCTAAGCCCAACCGACGTTGCGCCTGAAGCGACGCAATATTGGATCCGATGGTAATACTCATCGGCTCTCCCCGAGTGTACGATACACGGAGAGAGTTGAGTTACTCTTCACACACTCACCAAACCTTGGTTTACTACACTACGACTCCGCCATTCTTGGCGGAGTACTCCACTTAGAATTTCGTCATAACCACGCGAAATCTTGAATTATTTATTGATAACTTGGGGTCTTTAACCGGAAGTTGAACAGCCTTGAAACAGCTGCCCCAACGTCAGCTAAACCGACTTATGTGTTTGAATTAACAAGCCGATTATAACTACGAGATTTTCGTAGCAGGGGAATATTATGCTCGATGGGATAAGCGTTCAGTTGAGTGCCCAGGGTGAGGAGTTGGG
>CAZJXY010000308.1:0-5072 GCA_964549925.1 uncultured Bdellovibrionales bacterium
CCGCTCCTTTTTGTTCCAAAGATTGATCCGCTAAAGGTTGTATGGGATGGCGCTCCGCCCAACTATCAGGCGCTATCTAGAGCCCTGGGTGCTGAGTTAGTAGTATACAATAATTACAAGAAAGAGATCCTTTCCAAACTTTCCGGCGTTGAAGAGCTTTATTACACCAATGTCGAAGGATCGATTGCAGACCGAATTGCCCGGCAGATTGCCACCACCTCCGCTCATATGCGTGGTAGTATGCCGAAGCAGCTAAACTCTGCCGAGACAATCCTCGGACCGATGCGACTGATAAAAGAACCCGGAGAGATCCGTTTAATCAAGGCAGCGGCAAAAATTACTAACAATGCATTGTTCGAAGTACTGCCACTGGTTCGAGCTAGGAACACTGAATTTCAGATTGCCTACGGGATAGAATATCATATCAGAATGCAAGGAGCTGGGTTGGCTTTCAATACCATCGCTGCCTGCGGCCCATCAGCTGCTGTACTACACTATGAACATTATCACCGGGCCTTAAGAAACGGAGAGCTGCTATTAATCGATTGCGGAGCATCGCTTCAACTCTACAATGCGGATATTACACGCGTTGTGCCGGTCGGGGGGAAATTTAATGGTGTTTACGCCGATATTTATTCTATCGTTTTGGAGGCTCAAAAGGCTGCTATCTCGAAAATTCGTGCAGGCAATCGAAGTGGAGATATGTTTAACGCAGCCGCAAAGACAATAACCGAAGGATTAGTTTTTCTTGGAGTTCTCAAGGGTAAAGTTTCCAGGCTAATGGCGAAACAGGCGTACAAACCATTCTTTATGCACGGGATTGGTCATACGCTCGGAATCGACGTACACGATGTCGGTAGCCTAAGGGGTAACAATAAAGCCAAACTTGAAGCTGGGATGGTGATCACGATCGAGCCCGGGTTGTATTTTGCGAAAAAAATTAGGAATGTCCCGGCTTGCGGCGTAAGGATCGAGGATGACGCGCTAGTTACAAAGCGCGGCTCCGAGATTTTGACAACAGGATTCCCCAAGGAGATCTCGGAAATTGAGGCGCTAATGGCCAAAATTGTCTAAACTTACGAATCATACTTAATTTTATCTAGAAAGCTCTCGTACGGACGAGGTTTTCCTGATTAATTCCGCTCTATTTGCCGCACTAATTTGCATTTTTTGTCGATTCTTTACTTACTGTGTTTAGTACCAAATCTTATCGCACTGTACTCGTCGTTACCGAAAACGGCCTGACACGCCGCATCATGAAGCGCGTAACCAGGCACCTTCCTCCGCTAAAGCTTAACTTTTGTAAATCTCTCGAAGAGGCGGAAGTCTCTCTTTTAAGCACGCCCCCAGGGATGGTTGTGTTCGATGTTTCTAGATTAGAGGAAGAGGAGATTCGGGGTAAGCTCGAACCCTTCTTATTAAATCTTCCCGGATGGATTAGAACTTTCTTCTTGGACCATAATCCAACCGAGTCTCGGGTCAAGCTTGCAAGCGAGCTTGGTGTCAAAGGGATACTTAAAGCCCCGGCATCGCACTACGGTATAAACGCCATTTTTAAATTATTGATATCGCCAAAATCCTCTACAGCCAAAGCATCACGAAAAGTGAAAGACGGTGGTTTGGCGGAATTATTGGCGGACTTAGCTACGCTGCAAATCTAGATAGCTTACGAAATACTATTTGCTCACTTTAAAGTTACTAATTACAGGAAGTGCTTGTAGTATTACCTGCTGATATACTTGCTGGCGATACTGATCGTAGGTAGTGGAGGGATCCTTGGGAATGTCTACCACGATAAAGCCCGGTCGAGGTTCTGCATCCGGATCACAAGTTTGTGCCGACACAGGTTGTTGTCCCAGATTCATTACTCCAGGAGGCACGCTTGAGTGCTTGCAGAAGTTATAACTAGAATTGTTCGGCACACCTGGATCACTGGTCGGAGCAGCGTTTGGTTCTCTAAGCGCGGTAAGAAAGATCTGTTTCATCCCCTGATCTACTCCCGAGCTCAGAAACACAAGTAATACTTTTCCTCCATGATCCACAAAAGTGTGAAGGATATGCAAAGTCTCTAATGTGGCGACCGATTCTTCATTCAATCCCTCTGCATTGTATGAAGGTGGTAACTCTTCTGGAGAGGCGGGGTCTACGAAGATGTAAGATCCAAACCGACCACGAGTAGCTTGAGCTCTCAACAAGGAATTTTGCGGAGCTCCGTCAAACAGCAGTATTAGCAATTTTTCCTGATTAGCTGAGACAAGGTACGGATCGGAAAGCGCTCGTGTCGCAATCAGCGCCGCCAGTGATGTAAACGTACTTGGCACCCCTGTATGCCGTGGAAAATTAGGACTGTTAAGGGCCGTCGCTCGATCAAGCGTTCCAGGAGCAGGCCGCGCTTGGCTAATCTCTTCCCCGTTTTTTGAATAGGCTCCGCTTAGCGTAGCCTGAATCGCTGTTGCGACATTTGGCGGATTATCACGACACCAACGCCACGGCCAACGGATCATACTTTCGGTGATAGTTGGCGCAGTGCCGCTCGCAATATAATCGCCGACGTTAAAGTCATCCTGATCACCAAAGAGACCCGAGAAAAAATTCTCCTCGACTCCGCTTGAGGGATCTAATGCGGTCAGGTTAACATCAGCGTCATCTCCCCAAGTATCTAAACTGGGATTTCCGCCAAAGGTTCCAGGATCGGAGCAAATATCACTAATTCTATGGCGACAATAGCCTGGAATGGTGGCAGCAGAGCAGATCGGCATGTGCTGTGGAAAATTTGAGATATCCTCAGAACGGTAACACCTCCCGTCTGAGCCAAAAACTTGTGGATAGTAATATCTTACATCCGGATGCTCACACTCCGTATCTATAGTGATCGGCATCGCTGAGTCGTAGGGATTGGGAAGAGCAGTGTAGGGCCGATACCCCGGCACCACCTCATGCTCTAGCCAGCGTGCGCCCAGAGATATTCGTTGAGTTACCTCTATCGCTTCGTCCCGCGCTAAACCAAATTGAAGGAGATTATAATCATTAGTTCCGGCGCCCGCATCTGGATTTGGGGGCACTGCGCTTAGCTCAGGCCCTCCGACTTTTAGGTCGGTTATATCTTTACCGAAAAATTCATCGAAGGCTGCGTTCTGAAAAAACTGCTCTGGATATAGAGGAACGAATGGAATAATCCAGTTACTAAATCCAATCACTCCGCTTCTTACTCGCTGACTCCCCATGAAGTACAAGATCTGTTCAGCCGCCTGTTTGTAGATGTACAGGAACGCTCCAGCGAATCTTTGCATCAACGCGTTTTGAACCAGATGTCCACCACGAGCCAATGAATGCAGCCGATTAAAATTCATTTCTGCTGGAACCTCTTGATTCAGCGGGGTGTAATACTGCTCAGTCGGCGGAGCCCACCAAGCGCGCATACTCGGTTCAATCATTGCTTGACCCGGGTCCCCTTCTGACATACTTGAAGCCACAAACTGAATCGGGTCAGGAGCGTCGTCTGGACCGCATCCATCCCCTTCTCCGGATCCCGATCCGCTACCGTCATCCTCGTCGTCGTCGGACCCCCCGCCAGTGCTGATGCAGGCAACGTTTACTATATCAGGCAAAGAACGCAGGACATTGTCGGAGAGTCCATCCGGATTATCAACAAATCGATTGATATTCATGGCTGTGGCGGGGAGTACGTTACCTACTCGATCGTACTCCTTAGTGTTGAATGGCAGAGATATAGGCCTTGATAAGGTTCCATCGGGCAGTAAGTAATCCTTTATTCCAATTGGCTGAAGATCGACAATTCTGTGCAGCGCCTCAGAGTTGCTAAGACCAAGACACCCTTGGCAGCTCGGAGAATCTGGCTGGGTGTAGTATCGCGCGGTAGCGGAAATGCTGTTCTCACTAAAATATGTGTCATTCCCCAATGTAGCGAATGAGGGTGGAATTGTAGCCACTATATCTGAACCGTTGTATGAATTTTGAAAGACAGCGTGAAGACTGCTCGAAAAGTCTATAGCCATGTATGCAGCAACCGGCTTAGAGGCGATACAACTACTAGTTCCTATCTTAGTAATCGAAGTGTCCAGAAAGGACAGGGCATTATCCTGACAACTTACATCTATACAAAATTTTGGTGGAATTTGAATCGGAGGAGTACCCAGTTCAGTTCTAGCCGGTGTGTAGTCAAACTTTACCCTATCACAAATTAAAGTGCCGTCAGCCGATATAACCCCACTATAATCTGCGACCCTGTGTCCGGGGTCCGCTGCTATCTCTGGAAAATCAGTAGAAGAATTGCAAGCCAATATGCTGGAATTTGAAAAGCCCAGCGCCTTGATGGAATTACAGGCTGCCTCAAAAAACCCGACGGCATCCGGACCGCTATTTATTGCAGCGTTGAGGGCGGAAAGCACCTTATGATGCAATTCCGTGCGTTGCTGAGTGTTTCTGGCCGAGCTGAAATAAACTGCCGCAAACAGTATCAGCACAAGGATTAACATCCCTGAGGCGAGCAGAATAAATCCCTGCTCCCCGGACTTCTTAGACCTACAGCTTTTCATCAGCAACTACCTCCAGTTCTAACTCTTGGGATAGCTATCTCCGCCTCTTCTGCCGATAGCATTCCGATACTCCCTAGCGGCCAACTGTCGCCCGCACATCCCCAAGCCATAACGGCATAATATGGGAAAATCACAGCGCTAGGCGGAGTAGCCGGGGTAAGTTGAACCAGCCCAGCCGCACTTGAAACCTTGGACCCAACAATATTGGTCACATATTCTTGAAGAATCGTTTCTATTTTAAGTTTTAAACTTGCATTGACCGGAGAGAGCGGGTCACCGAATTCAGAGAGGTCAGCAGGATCTGAAACGCCAATCTGTATACCAACCGGATACGACACTGGAACATCCGATCTAATGCGCCCCTGAAGGCTCGCGCTATTTGAAGTATCCACCGCTAAATAGCCAATCTGAACCATGCAGCGCAAGTTCGAGGCCATACCTGACAAAGTAGAACTGGCGCTAATTCGTTGAGCTAGTTCAGAGGCAAGACCCGATAAATAGCCGGTCAACAGGGTC
>CAZJXY010000309.1:0-5052 GCA_964549925.1 uncultured Bdellovibrionales bacterium
CTTTGGATCTTGGCAGGGGATGAACTTGTAGAAGGCCGCGATGTGATGTGAAAAACTCATGGTCTCAATATCTGAAGTTGGCGTAAGATAGCAGAGTTATGACCGGAAATGAACCTACCCCCGAAAAGCGTGCCGAATGGGCTATTCGAGCGCAAAAAAAGGGGGGGATCGTGCCCGATTACTTTGAGGTATTCCCTGATCGCGTCAAGTTGGTCTGCGGGAAGTGCCAACATCCGTATATTAGGAATTTGGTGCCCAAAGTCGATGAGCCCACATTTGCCTGCCCAAAGTGTACCGCAAAGAATTGGATTCCTCTGATTTATAAATGAGATAGGGAAGCGGTATTGTTACCGATGCCGGATCGCACTATCATCCACCGACATGAATAGCCATTCAAAACTCAATGTCCCAGAGTTCACCCCGATATTGATGCGTCTAATTGTTTGGGGCGCTTTATTCGGGATTCTATATGTTGTGCGATCGTTCTTTCTCTTGGTTTTGTTGACCTTTGTTTTCGCTTATATCCAGAGTTCAGCTGTAAATTGGCTTGAGAACTCTATAAAGCATCGAGTTTTGAGGGTGGTCATGGTTGCGATTTCGATGCTGGCAATTATAGTCGGAGTGGGGATGTTTTTGGTTCCACACGTAAAACACCAGGCCGTC
This sequence comes from uncultured Bdellovibrionales bacterium, assembly GCA_964549925.1. Classification (GTDB taxonomy): domain Bacteria; phylum Bdellovibrionota_C; class UBA2361; order UBA2361; family J135; genus CAZJXY01. Next base: position 664 of record CAZJXY010000309.1, read on the forward strand.
ATATTTGCTGAACATCTACCTAATCACATAGCTACAATTGATAAGGAGATCAGCGAGGCCCGAAAAAGTTATCCTTGGCTTGAAAAGATTCTTCCGGCGTCGGAGGAGGATACTAGTATAACCATCGATGGCACAACGAAGCATACCACGCGATCCGTTGCGTCCTCTGCCTTGCAAGAGATGTTAGGGTTGGGAAATGGCGACGAAGCTAAGGCCGGATTGAAGGGGGTGGTGGATGCTTTACGCAATATCGGCGCCCCTGTACTCGCGTCCGCTTCGGCGTTCTTACTTTCTTTATTATTTTCTTTTTTAATCGTCTTAGATCTTCCTAAATTAAGTGCATCGGTCCGTGCACTGAAAGATACAAAGATCGGATTTATTTATGATGAAGTTGCCCCAAGCATTTACGAGTTTGCAAGTGTTATGGGAAGCGCGCTTGAGGCGCAGCTATACATCGCCATAGTAAATACCATTCTTACTGCTCTTGGAACTCTTCTGCTTGGCTTTGGCCCCGAGATCCCCTTTATCAGCATGATTGTGTTTATTTGCAGTTTTATCCCGGTAGCAGGAGTGTTTATGAGCTCCGTGCCGATCTGTTTGGTAGCTCTGCAGCTTTCCGGACTAGGTTTGATGTTTTTTGCGGCGATACTGATCACGGTGATTCATATGATCGAAACCTATATTCTTAATCCAAGAATATACGGGCATCAGCTACACTTAAATCCTGTGATCGTGCTAATCATCCTAACAGTAGGCGGCAAACTTTTTGGTGTTTGGGGCTTGGTTTTAGGCGTCCCAATTTGCACTTATATCTTCGGATACGCTATTCGCTTTAAAGGGCAGACCGTAAGTGACTAATGGTCTTTAGTTCGTTCATTTTTCTATTTCTATTTCTACCCGTAACATTAACGCTCTATTTTATAACCCCCCCGAGATTCAAGAATTTAACGCTCCTGATCTTAAGTCTTTTATTTTACGCCTGGGGCGCACCGGAGATTGTCATACTCTTGATAGTTAGCTGCGCTGCAGATTATATCTTAAGCCGCAACTATGCCCAAAAACTACCAGGCTCCCCCGCTAGATTTTACGGTTGTGCCGTAGCCGTATCAATCAATGTAGCTCTTTTGGTTTACTACAAGTACACGAACTTCTTTCTCTCTCAACTGAATGCTCTTCTCTCAAGTACTAGCGCAGAGTCGCTTACTTGGACCGAGATTGCTCTTCCGATCGGCATATCATTTTTTACATTCCATAAAATTAGTTATCTCGTTGACGTTTATCGAGGAGCTACTAGTTATGCCAAAAGTTTTGGAAACTATCTTTTATACGTTACCTTTTTCCCGCAACTAATCGCTGGACCGATAATTCGCTATCATGACATTGCAGACCAGATTGAACGAAGAGATCACACTCTTGATGACTTTTATCAAGGAAGCTGCCGCTTTCTGCTTGGGCTGGGAAGAAAGGTTCTGATTGCTGATCCACTCGGACTAGTGGCTGATCATGTTTTTGCGTTGAACCAGTCACAGCTTACCACGGGGTATGCGTGGCTTGGTATCCTTGCCTATTCATTTCAGATTTACTTCGATTTTGCTGGGTACTCCGATATGGCGATCGGGCTCGCGCGCATGTTTGGTATGCGTTTTCGCGAGAATTTTAACTCTCCTTATATCTCTCAAAATTTCACTGAATTTTGGAGGCGCTGGCACATCTCGCTTTCTAGTTGGATGCGAGAGTATCTCTATATTCCGCTTGGGGGAAACAAGGGCTCCAAACTGAGAACTTACTCAAATCTATGGATTGTTTTTCTGATCTCGGGGCTTTGGCATGGTGCTAGTTGGAATTTTATTATTTGGGGGATCTATCACGGACTATTTTTGGTGCTGGATAGACTCTTTTGGGTCGATCTATCAAAATCATTACCGTTGCTTTTAAAAGTGGGCTTAACTTATCTCCTTGTAACAATTGGTTGGGTCCCATTTCGCGCAGACACCCTGGAACATACGACCTTTTTTCTTGGTGCCATGTTTGGAGGAGGTCCGTCTGAAGTTGAAATTTTCCGCGGTGATATGATTCACAATCGAGCAATTTTTATCTTCGCTCTGGCGGCGATTATAAGCTTTGTCCCAACAAGCGATAAATTGTTAAGCTATCTTCAAAAATTCAGCTCCAAGTTTCCAGAGAACGCAAGGTTAATACTCCAAGGATTTGGTGCTCTCTTGCTTTTACTACTATCTGCTTGCGCGCTCGCGTCCGCCGGATACGTACCATTTTTATATTTTAAATTTTAACTCATGATGCAGCGGCTGATCAAATTAATAATCATCGCCTCATTTCTCTTCTTTATGGTAATTCCAGCCGAATTATTTGTTTTTGGTACTGAGGCCAAAACTTCGCTTGGCGGTGTAAGTCAGAAAGAACGAGGTGTTAAACTGAGTCTGAAAACTATTTTGGATGGCTCATTCCAGAATTGGTTTGCCAGTAAAGTAAAAAAGGGAAGCGGAATTTGGGAAGTTCTTTTAAGGACGGACAATCAATTGAACTTCACTGTATTTCGTCAACTTTCAAGTAACTATGAAGCCAATGTGATTGTTGGCCGGGATAACGTATTAATTGAGAAGGCCTACCTAAAACAAGCAAGTGCGTTCGACAACCGACCGCTCGCGAAATTGCAAAAAGTTGCAAAACAGATGAAACGCTTTCAACTGCGCCTAGCTGAACGCGGAGTACGTACTTTGTACCTAATTTCACCTAGCAAGCCCGCTATTTATCCTGAATTCGTACCCGACGGGTTTAAGAATCCGAGAAGAACGAAGGTACAAAACAACTACGAGAGAATTTTACCGCTTTTAAAAAGCGAAGATTTGAATCTGTTTGATGCGCATGACTACTTCGAGAAATTGAAATCCGAGACCGCCTATCCATTATTTGCATCGTCTGGTACTCACTGGAACTTTTATTCCTCGTGTCTGGTTAGCTCAGAGCTTACAAAAGTTGCTTCAACCCTTTTACAGAGAAAGCTTCGAACCTTTGACTGTGAACCAGTGCAGTGGAGGGAATCTCCCGTCGCACAGGACCGCGATTTGGCAAAGATGATAAATATTTGGACTCCCGAAAAAACCTATAAGCCATCTCCACATCCGCAGAGACGAGCCTTGAATTCAGGAAAAGAGTATAAGCCGTCAGTGCTTTTTGTTGGGACAAGTTTTCTATGGGCCATCCTTAAATTTTTAGATGAACAGAGATTTTACGGAAAACGGAACATGTATTACTATTTTCGCCGCGATTTTGAGTATCCTGGTCGGCGGAAGTTTAAAATAAAAAAGGCCGATTTGGATTGGGCGGGGCAGGTTTTTAATCGCGATCTTGTAATAATAGAGGTTAATGAAGCCTTCATTCACCGCATTGGCTATGGCTTCCTAAAATATGGCTTAGCGGCAATGGAGGGGCGCTAACAAAGTTCTCCTCTGTTGCTAGCTACGAATTCTGTTGTATTCTCAAGGAATGCTTTCAAAATTCTCGCTACTTCATTGCATGCTGTGTTTGTGGTTAATTGGGTGCATAGTGGTAGAGGCTCCACCTACACCTCCCCCGAGGAAGCGCCCGGCACGGATGACCACGCTAAAAGTGCCAGAGAGTGAAGTAGCTTCGCCAGCCTCTCAAGCATCAGTTAAGCCGCGTGCGTCGGCCACTCCTCAGCCTACGCCATCCCCAAGAATTGTAGACCCAACGCCGTCTCGGCGTTCTGTTTTTGATGCACCATCGTCTACTCCGACACCTAAACCCACCGCAGTTGAGACGCCACCGCCGCACCGAGAGGATCCTCCGTCTTTTCAGACATTGATGCGTGGAGAGGCCGTTAGCGATAGTTCTTTACTCGAATCCGGACAAGACGCCATTGCAGGTGGAAATTACTCTCAAGCGGTAGCGATCTTAAAAAAACTGATCGAGCGCCAGCCTAAGAACGCAGCAGCTTATTATAATTTGGGAGTTGGGTATGAAGGGCTTGGAAAATTTGATGACGCACTTAGGCAGTATCAGAAAGCAGAATCACTAGGGCTGGATAGCTCTGATCTTAGATTACATGTTGGATTGAGTTACGCTGGTAAGGGCGAGGAGGAGCGAGCGGCAAAGGAGTGGAGAAATGCGTTGCAGCTTGGCAAAAGCTCGCCGGAGCTGCATTACTACCTCGGTGTGGCCTATCTAGATCGAGGTAAGCTTGAAGAGGCAGGGCAACAATTTCAACAATCGTTAGCATTGAATCCGACTTTTACCCAATCTTTAAATGGGTTGGGAGCCGTTTACCTTAAGCAAGGGAAACTGGATCAGGCTCTCTCTAAATGGAAAGAGGCGCTGAAGAACTCCGAAGGCGCGGGATCCGGGGGGAAG
>CAZJXY010000310.1:0-3432 GCA_964549925.1 uncultured Bdellovibrionales bacterium
GCTTCATAAATGGAAAGGCAAGGATCGGATAGAGCACTCGCCGTAGGACCACAGACCACTCCCAGGTCTCACGAGGATCTCCATTAAGAAAGCGATAGGTGGCCTCAAAGTGTGAGTGATCGATATTATAAAGGGACTGACATGCTCCTTTTACTAAGGGATTATCCAGCGATACAGCATACGGCGCCAATGTTCCTGAGTTTGCCCAAATTCCGAAAGCCACCAAAGCAAGTATTAGCGAGATTAAAAATCCAGTGCCTGCTTCATTTCGAATTTCTTTTGGCCAAGATGTCGAGGTATCCACGTGAACTGATCTCACCTCTAATTATAGTTTCAGTCAATGGAATCAAATCACCGTGTTTGGAGATAAAACTTAGCTCAAATCCACGCGATCTTAAAAATGTGAGGGTCTCCTCCGGAGCAAATCCAAGTTCTCGCAACTGCTTTTCAGCATACTCTATAGCAATAGCAACCCCCTGGTTGCGCTCAATTAATGCACTAAGTCCGCGTAAAACTGGAAGCTCATACCCCTGCACATCGATTTTAATGAATGAAATCGGAGACCCTGGGTAATGTTTACTATACCAACTGTCGAGGGAGTATACCGGAACTCTAATTCTCTGGCCAACTGGATTTATTGTTGCTTCAAAGTCTGCGGTCAATATTCGATGATCAGCATGGTGCGACGAGTTTTCCCAGAGGACTGTCTCTCCATCTCTATCCCCCACCGCTGCAACCACCACATCAACTCTCTCCGATACCCCAAAGGCGTGAACGTTACTCCCAAGTGACTTGGCATTAGTAGGGTGGGGTTCAAACGCTATCACTTTCCACGGGGCATTAATCAACTTTCCAAAAAGAGTGGCGGTGTATCCTATATTCGCTCCCAGATCTAAGATATTTCCGCCAGATAGAAGCGCCGGGTTGCGAGCGAGTAGACCAGAAAAAGGATCATCCAATTTTCGCTTGTAAAGAAAATAAGCGCGAACGAAAAGTTGATAGAACAGCGGGATACGTAAAATTCCCGAGCGATTAACAACGGCGTATAGACTCGTAAATAACTGCGAACTGGCTATCACCGCTTTTCCTCTGCAGCAAATAATCCGAGCACCTTGTCGTGCAATTCAGGACCGGCGATCGCTATATCTTGCATTCCGCGTTCCCACTTTTCCCCATCAATGTTTGTTACGCGAGCTCCCGCTTCAGAGCAAATCAAGCTTGGAGGCAGATAGTCATAATCCATACCCACATTATTGCAGACAAAATCCAATCCGCCCGTGGCTACATGACAGGCGGCAAGCATAGTACCGTGATTATGGTTCCAGCCCTTAGTCTCGTAAAATCGCCTGGATGCAAGGGCAAATCGATCATTCTTACACCCGGTGACATCGTTTACGATTATGCCGTAACCAAATTCTAAGGACGTTCTTTGACCCACGCAAATCGGGCGACCATTTCGGAAAGCTCCCATTCCCCTTTCGGCAAAGTAGAAATCATTGGTACACGGAGAAAATATCGCTGAGAGTATCGGTTCTCCGGAGCGCAAAACGCAGACCATCGTGCACCAAATCGGGATATGACTTGCAAAATTTCTCGTCCCATCTATCGGATCAATTACCCATTCGAATTCATGTTTTGGATTAATTCTTTCCTTTCCTTCCTCAGAATAAACATGATGAGCGGGAAAGCGGTTCAAGATTTTTCCGACGAGAAATGCGTCGACCGCATGATCAGCTTCAGTCACAAGGTCAGCTTTGTTGGCCTTTGTGCTAATTTTTAGCTCCTTGCCAAAATAATCGAGCGCGAGTAGCCCCCCTTCCTTGACAATTTCCTGAATAAAATCTTTCATTACTTTTATCTTCTAGCGGTTACTTCTTACACTGTGCGATAATCTCTTTTGCTCCCTTAGAGATCGCTGATTCTCCGACCTTTTTCCCCAGCAGGATCGCGTTGTCTGGCTGATCCTTTAATAAAATTTCGACGGACTTTGTTCCATCATGTGTCATTACACGACAACTTAAACTTAATGTTCCATTACGCAACTCAGCGAAAATGCTTACGGCCGAATGGCAATCTCCCTCAAGAATTTCAGCACACGCTCGTTCAGCTTGGAAGGCTACCAAAGTATCGGGATCAGATAGTGTTTTAATAAGAGAGTTTATGTCGTCTCTCGTCTCCAGAAACTGGGCAACCAGAGTCCCTTGGTTTAGCGCAGGCATAAACTCGGAGCATGGAAACTTTGAATACTCGATCTCCATGCCGATGCGCTCCAACCCAGCACAGGCCAAAACTATTCCAGATAACTCATCGCTCTGATCGAGCTTGGAGATGCGCGTGGTGATATTGCCCCTATGTTCTACTATCTTGAGATCCGGTCTTAACCGCAATAAGGAAGCCTTACGCCTTAGGCTGGCTGTTCCGATGACCGCACCCCGGGGCAACTGAGAGAATGATAATCGGGTGTTTCCCTGTAGCTTGCCAATAAAGGCATCTCTCGGATCAGCACGCTTGAGGACCGGAGCAACCGCTGTGCCCCGCTCAATATTAGGAGGAACATCCTTTCCTGAATGGACAGCAAGGTCAATTGAATTGGAAAGCAGCGCTAGTTCCAAATCGTACACCCAGTCTTTTTTATCACCAAAGGAAGCTTGTGGTGTACCTTGCTTTCGATCGCCGATTGTTTTGATATCAATTATCTCGATCGCGATCGAAGGATTTTTCTCCTTGATCGCTTTAGCCACCATCTCGGTCTGGGCCAAGGCAAGCTTGCTTCCGCGGGTGCCAATTCTAACTTTCATAGGTACCTAGAAACACTCAATTTGCCGCAGTATTGTGCGGTTTGCAACGGCCATGTGGAAATATTATTGTTTTTGAGTATTGGGGCCGGTAGCTCAGTTGCGTAAGAATCGCGCAGCGATTCTTACAGAGTATGGAGTGCGCATTATAGCGCTCTCCCAACTGAGCATTGGCCTTGGAAATAGTAGACGGGCCTGTAGCTCAGTTGCGTAAGAATCGCGCAGCGATTCTTACAGAGTATGGAGTGCGCATTATAGCGCTCTCCCAACTGAGCATTGGCCTTGGAAATAGTAGACGGGCCTGTAGCTCAGTTGCGTAAGAATCGCGCAGCGATTCTTACAGAGTATGGAGTGCGCATTATAGCGCTCTCCCAACTGAGCATTGGCCTTGGAAATAGTAGACGGGCCTGTAGCTCAGTTGGGAGAGCGCATCGTTCGCAACGATGAGGTCGGCGGTTCGACCCCGCTCAGGTCCACAAACTTGATGTTGGTTTTAATCTTTCGACTGAGCGGGGTCGAACCAGTGCGAGCGAAGGCGAGCACCAGAAATGCTGTGACCCCGAAAGGGGGTTGCAGCGCAACCCCCGCTCAGGTCCACAAACTTGATGTTGGTTTTAATCTTTCGACTGAGCGGGGT
>CAZJXY010000310.1:3532-5037 GCA_964549925.1 uncultured Bdellovibrionales bacterium
CGAACCAGTGCGAGCGAAGGCGAGCACCAGAAATGCTGTGATTTAAATAATTATTCCCATCTTGAAACCGAAGCTTCTCCACATCCGCACCGAGACCAACGACTTTCAACGCGCCGAGGTGTTGAAGCGAAACCGCAACAAGCGCCAGCGTTATAACCAATTTTTTGTTGAAGGAGTGCGATCAATAAACGCTGCGGTAAAAAACAATTGGGAAGTTGAGGCGTTTATATTTGCAGAGGAATCTGCACTTTCTGATTGGGCCAAAGGGATTCTAAAGGACTCTTCTGCTAAGTTTCACTATCTGCTGACACCGGAGTTGATGGCCAAGCTTAGCGACAAGGAGGAGACTTCAGAACTTCTTGCAATAGTTACTATTCCCGGGGACTCGCTCTCACGAATTGAGACCCCAAAAGATTTTTTGGTTACGGTTTTTGATCGGCCCGCAAGTCCAGGCAACTTAGGTACCTCGATTAGATGCTGTGATGTATTCGGGGCGAACGGAGTAGTTATTACCGGGCATGCAGTCGACCTCTATCATCCGCATACAGTACGGGGGAGCATGGGTTCCCTTTTTTCTACTCCTTGCATAAGACTTCCTTCCCAAAATGAGCTAATTCCGTGGATCAATTCTCTTCGACAGTCGCATCCAGAACTGCAAATCGTCGGTACCAGTCCCGAAAGCGCTCGCGATCTTAGAACTCAGGATTTTAAGAGACCGACAATCCTAATTATGGGCAACGAGACCTTCGGGATGAGTAAAGCTTATGATGAGCTTTGTGACTTTAATCTAAAGATACCAATGTACGGGACGGCGAATTCCCTAAACGTAAGCTGCGCCTGCGCTATATTTCTCTACGAGATTCAGATGCAGCGTCACACAGTGGAAAAGTAAGAACGGCTCTCGCGCCGCCTCCGGCTCGATTATGAAGTGCTATACCACCACGATGCAGCTCTACAATCTCCTTAACAAAGTTAAGACCAAGGCCGGTGCCCTTATTCCTTCCGTCTGGTCTTGGAGTTGAAAAGAATCTTTCAAATAGACGTGATAAGGCATAGTTAGGGATTCCCGGACCTTGATCATCAATTATCAATCGAGCCTCGTTCTTATCAGACTCGACCGTGACGGTAAGAGTTCCCTTACTGGGCGAAAAATCAATCGCGTTAATCAACAAATTTCTGATGGCCTGCAATATCAGGAATTTTTCACCGTATATCCACACCTGCTCCGATAGGACCGTTTCTATCTTTAGCTCCTTTGCAGATATAAGTGGAGAAAGAAGTTCGAGCTCCCCTAAAATCAATTGTGACAAAGAAAGCCTCTCTGTTTGCTCTAGCGATTTTTTCCCCTCAAGGGTAGCGAGCTCAAGAACTCTCACTACTATCTCTCGTAGGCGCTCTGTTTCTATTTTGATATTTGCCAGGAACTTTTCACGCTGTGGTTCGGGCATCTTTTCGTCTAAAAGTTCGACTGCCCCGGAAATTGCTGAAAGCGGGCTCTTAATCTC
>CAZJXY010000311.1:0-5022 GCA_964549925.1 uncultured Bdellovibrionales bacterium
AGACATGGTAAGGGAGACTAATTGTTGCCCATGAACGATAGATCTCCTCTCGCATTGAGAGAAGGTTCGAGTAGCAACGCCTTAGAGCGTTTTCGCGACGCTCACCAACCAAGGGCTTAAAAAGATGACCCCAGATTACGGGTTTTGGCTCGGTGATATATTGCCGAAGCATCTGATCCCGGACTGACGCGGGGGTTTCAAGATGAACGATGGTCGAGATGTTGGTCAATGTTTGCATCACATCCCTGCCTGAAAATATCACGCTTCCGGTGGTATCAATAACGATGTCTCTGCTATCTCTCTCTGACGGTCCTTGGATCTCTGAGATCACATCCTTAGTTATCTTTCTTTCAAGCATTAAGTAGGTGAGCTGCCGATCTAAAAATCCGTTGGAGTCAGGCTGCCCCATCCACTTTCCAAGGTCGTTTACGCCTCTAAACCCTAGGGGCTTTAGCTCCTTTTCCAGGGCTCTCTCGATCAGTGAATCGATACAGTAATTCTTAAGCTTAAGCTCGGATTCTAAGCGTGAAGCCCAGTGAGACTTTCCTGTTCCTGACATGCCGATTAGCGAGATAAGCATTGAATCGATCTACTATAAGCGAGTTATTTCTGCCATTGTTGTAACTGTCCAGCTTTTGACCCGACTCTGCGTTATGTTCGACTTGGCTTCCCTGCGATTTACTAAAAGTAATGTCTCGGTCAGCCAATTCGAACATGCCTTGATTCACGACAAAAATCTGCACAGTTACGTGTCGGGCCAAGTCGTTACCTAGTGATTTGGAGATATGCTGATTACGCGGCTCTTAATTATAACCTATCTGGCTCTTCATCTTGCCCCGATATTTTTCGCCAGAAATTATCTTGAGCAGTTGGAGATATTAAACTTTGCGGGGAGGAGGTGGGATCTAAATTTAATCTTGATCTCGATCTTTTTCGTCACCTTCTTTCAGCTTACGATCTCTCTAGCGCTTTCGGCAAAAATCGCAAACTTGCGCAAAGCTTTTAGTGGTACTCTTGGGTTTGGGGTGGCGTTATTTGCGAACTTACCGATTGCTTTGCTCGAGATTTTTACTTTTATCAGTTGGGGATATTTTGACTTCAGCGCGGGTTTTCTTAACTTAGAAAGTCTGTGGATAAGCCATTTCGTCCTCGACTCAAAGGCGATTGGGTTAGTCTCGGTCGGAAGCGATTGGGATAAGATCTTACTTTGGCTCTCGTTTGGAATTGTTGGATTCTTGCTTCAAAATTTAATTCGTTGGAGTTTATCCTCGGGGGCGATTAGGCAACTAAAGTCTCACTTGATCTTTCAGTTGGTTATTCTAATTGGTCTCAATATAACCGCATTCTTCTTTGCGCTAAATCACGGGGTCAATTCATTTCTCTCGATTGTGAAGGGCAACATTTGGCCGCAGTATGCCCTGGCCTATAGTTTCATCCCAGAGTTTGGGGAAAGTGAGGTTCTTGAGAGCCTTGAGCAAGACTTGGAGGCCGCAGTTAACGTTCAAGAGTATGTCAGGTCCAATCCACTTGAAGCGGATGCTCCGAATATTATTCTGATAGTGGTCGAGGCCTTACGCTACGATTCTATCGACGCCAAGCTTTCGGAAACTTGGGTGATGCCGAGCTTAAGATCGCTTGCCAAAGAAGGAGTGTCTTTCGAGAGGGCTTATTCTCAGGCTCCGGAGACAGATTATAGTCAGGTCACGATACTCACTGGACAGTATCCGTTGCGATCGAAATCCAGAGATTTGCGCATAAATTTAGAGTATCCATATGTTCTTTTATTCGACTTATTGCACTACTACGGTTACAAGACCGCACACCTAACAAATGAGTGGATGGTGACACGTCGACAGACTGCTTCAAAGAATCTTGATCTATACTTTAATCCGACTGACCAGATTCCTGCTGAGGTGAGAAATATATTAGGAGATGAATTTTTAAAGGTAAACTCCTTTGCGCATCTGCCGACTTCGGAAATGGATCAGATTAAGCTCAGAGTGCTTGAGCGTTGGGTTAAATCGCAAGCCTCAAATCCAATCTTTGCCGAAATTTTTCTCTACGCCAGCCATTTCCCGTATGAGGTCATTCCCCCGGTCGAGCCGGTAGCCGGTGAAAAGTATGAACTAAATGAGCCGTACTCGTTCTATGATTACGGAGAGAGTTTGTCAGGCACAATGCGTCGTAGATACTATACCACACTGCGTTATATAGATTCTCTGATCGCAAAGATTCAATCCCTAGCAGCATCTCCAGCAGGGAATCGAGAGACATTAATCGTTGTCACCGGGGATCACGGAGAACTTTTTGGAGAGCACGGGTTAGTCACACACGCTGGGCATCTTTGCCCCGAGGTTTTGCATATACCTCTTATTTTCTGGAGCTCGAAACGGCAACTCTCATCTGCTCCAAGCGACTTAGTAGCTGGGCATGTTGATATTGCTCCAAGCATACTGAACTATCTCTCTCTTCCACGTTTGAATTTGCACCAAGGGACGGCATTGATTGGAAAAAAGTCAGTCGATTCAAATGATCTTAAGAGTAGGCCGCTTTATAGTTCTGTTCAGACTTTTGTTACGGAGAATTCGGTAATTCAATGGCCATGGATGTATAATTCTAACTTAGTTTGTGGGCCGCTTATAAATCTAGAAAGTGGAGAGGTGGTGAAGCTTGAGTCACAACCCACTCTGGCTAGTTATCTGGAGGGTCAAATTAATCAGTTTATCAAGTCGCAGATTGGCTATTATAAATATCAGAAAAGTAACAGGAGTATCCGGCGAGCTCCACCAACCTATAAATAATGTGAGACTTTCAAAAGATCAGCAAAGACACCGGCAGCCGTTACCTCAACGCCTGCGCCAGGTCCACGAACTACAAGTGGACGGTCATGATAACGCGTAGTAGTAAAAGAGATTGAGTTGTCACTGCCGGATAGCATTCCGAGAGGGTGTGTCAACGGTACGGCCTTCAAGGAAACAGAAGCTGCTCCGTTTTCAATCGATGCGACGAAACGTAAAACTTTAGATTCCCTCTCCGCCTCGACTCTCTTACTCTCGATCGCTTGATCGTGCCTCGCAAGGGCGCTTAAGAAATCATCAACTTTCTCGATCGTCTCACAGTCTTTTGGGACCAAGGATTCGACTAAAACCTCACTCTCTGCCAACATTATCCCCGACTCACGAGCCAGAATAAGAAGCTTTCGTGCCACATCCTTACCGCTCAAATCATCGCGTGGATCTGGCTCGGTGTAGCCACGTGCCTTCGCCTCTTTTACCAAAGTCGAGAAACTTTTTTCAGCTGAGAGAGAATTCAAGATAAAACTAAGCGTTCCTGAGAGTACCGCATCGATTTTTAATATCTTATCACCGCTGGAAAGGAGATCGTGAAGGGTTCCTATTACAGGAAGCCCAGCGCCGACGGTGGTCTCGAAGACATAGCGCACGTTCGAGCGCCGTAAGGCTTCTTTTATCTCTCGATAACGTTCAAGGCTGCCTGAGTTGGCACGCTTATTTGGAGTAACAATAGAGATATTCTTGGAAAGCAGCTTTTCATACCGATCAGCAACCTCATCGCTAGCGGTACAGTCGATTACGATGGAGTGGGGGAGGTTTAAGGAGAGAATTTGATGGATAAACTTCTCCAGATCCATTGCTTCGCAGTCAAAGTCGAGTTGAGTGAGGTAGTTATCAATGCCTTCGGCTTTAAATAGCATCCGTTTGCTATTTCCCAGCCCAACGAGCTTATAAGATAGACGCTGAGCTTCTCCAAGATAGTTACGCTGCTGATCAAGGATGCTTAGTAGCTTTCGACCTACTTGGCCGGTTCCGATTAGAAAAAGATGTTGGGTTTTAACATCTGAAAGGAAGAACGCATCGTGAATCGCACTTAAGGCCTTCTCTTCATCTCTGCGCTCGATCACCACCGAAATATTCAGTTCAGATGACCCTTGAGCGATGGCGACTACGTTAACTCCGTTCTTGCCAAGCGTATGGAAGAGCTTACCCGCGATACCCGGTGTATGCCGCATTCTTTCGCCGACTACCGCAATAATAGAGAGATTTTCTTCAATTACCGGAGGGTCAACCAATCCAGCGCTGATTTCGAGTCTGAACTCGGAATGGATCAAATCACGAGCGGCTTTTACCTGCGCAGGGCTTATTGCAAAGCAGATGGTGTGCTCAGAGGACGCTTGAGAGATAAGTATGACACTGATTTTTCCTCGCGCCAGGGCTCCAAAAAGACGGCTTGCGATTCCAGGGACCCCCACCATTCCGCTTCCCTCAAGACGAAAGAGGGCCACTTGAGAAATTGATGTAATCCCCTTAACTGGTAATGCGGATGGAAGATCGACCGGACCAATCCAAGTTCCCGGGTGTTTTGGATTGAACGTATTTTTAATTCGAATCGGAATTTCAGCACGAAGTGCAGGAAGCATAGTCGGAGGGTGAATAACTTTCGCACCGAAATGAGAAAGTTCCATGGCCTCCTCATAGGTCAAGGTCTCAAGTTGGACGGCATTTCTAACCTTTCTCGGATCGGCGCTGAAAACTCCATCAACGTCCGTCCAAATCTCGATCTCCTTTACGCCTAAAGCAGCCCCGACGATAGAAGCGCTATAATCCGATCCACCTCGCCCCAACGTAGTTGTCTCCGCAGACTCCGTTGATCCAATAAAGCCAGTAATAACTAGTGGGCCAGACTTTTTAGATAGGTAGTCCTGAATTAATTTATTGGTGACCTCGAAATTAACCGCTGCCGATCCGAATGAATTATCAGTGCGAATTATATCACGAGCATCAACGAATTCGGCGTCTGAAATACGCAGCTTTAGAGCGTTCGCGATTAAGAAAGCTGAGAGCCGCTCTCCAAAGCTTGCAACTAAGTCAAGTGTTCGCGCCGAAACCTCCTTTAGCAAAAACGCGCCGTGCAGAGCTTGGTCCAGCTCAGCCAGTAGACTATCTAAACGGGCTGACACTGCCAGGTCCTTCGCCAGTCCAAGTTCAGTTAAGGCTGCAGCGTGTC
>CAZJXY010000312.1:0-5022 GCA_964549925.1 uncultured Bdellovibrionales bacterium
AAAATGAAATTTGCGTGTTGAGTAATAGCGCTTCGATAAATCGAATCAGAGGTGCGCTGCTCAATTTTTGTTGCTCCAAGCTTTAATAATTCCCTTTTCACCACACCTAAAGCAGATGGAATAATTTCAACCGGGACTGCGACTCTCTCTCCTAGCTTTTTTACAATCTTACCTTCGTCAACAACCACTACAAAGTGATCGCATTTTTCAGCTAAGATTTTTTCCTCTAGAAGAGCTCCGCCCCGACCTTTAATCAATCGGAGTTTTGGATCAACTTCATCCGCCCCGTCAAAACCCCAAGGAATTTTGCCAGAATAGAGCGGGGAGAGGCAGGTGAGCCCCAGTTCTTCGCAGATTGTAATGGTTTGATAGGAGGAGGGCACAAAGCTTAAGGTTAACTTCTCGGCTTTTACCCTCTTGGCAATTTCTTTTAGAGCCACCTCAGCCGTAGAGCCAGTGCCAGCGCCGATAACTTCGCCGCTTTTTACCCTACGGGCAATCTCTTTACCGAGTAGCTCTTTAATAGGAGATCTTCCTTTACTTTACGCCTAAAAGCTCAACATCAAAGATCAGATCGGCGTTTGGAGGTATCACTCCACCGGCACCGCGAGCCCCATATCCAAGCGCAGCGGGAATATAGAGAGTGCGCTTTCCGCCGACTTTCATCCCTTTTACCCCCTCATCCCATCCTTTTATCACCATTCCGGCACCGAGCTTAAAACTAAAAGGTTCTCCCCGATCAACCGAGCTATCAAATTTTTTCCCCTTGGTGTCAGCGCCAACATTCAACCATCCAGTGTAGTGAACGCTAACACTATGACCAGGAGTGGCTTCCGCTCCAGTGCCAACGTTATGATCTTCGATCTTCAATCCTGAAGAGGTAGTTTCCACTTTTGACTCCGCAATTAAACTGTTTGTTAATAATAATGTAATTAAGACAAGAAAAATTAATCTTTTCATCTAAACTCCGTTTCTATCCCAAAGCTTTTCTTAGTCTCCCGTCAATCTCATCAAGGAATTGATCGGTCGATAAATAACTACTTCGTGGAGCATCGTTCCCGTGCACACAAACCGCAAGATCCTTTGTCATCTTTCCAGCTTCGACCGCCTCTACACAAACTTTCTCCAAGGTTTTCGAAAACTTCTGCAACTCGGCGTTTCCATCAAATTTGCCGCGATAAAATAAGCCTTGGGTCCAAGCATAAATCGAAGCAATCGGGTTAGTTGAGGTCTCCTTGCCTTGCTGATGCAGCCGGAAATGCCGGGTAACGGTCCCGTGAGCGGCTTCGGCTTCTACGGTTTTACCATCTTCGGTCATTAAAACAGAAGTCATTAGACCAAGCGACCCAAATCCTTGTGCCACTGAATCCGACTGCACGTCACCATCGTAGTTTTTGCAGGCCCAAAGAAAATCGCCGTTCCATTTCAAGGCTGAAGCAACCATGTCATCAATTAACCGATGCTCGTATGTTAGGTTTGCCTGTTTAAACTTAGGCCCAAACTCAGACTTAAATACTTCTGCGAATACATCTTTAAAACGACCATCATAGGCTTTAAGAATGGTGTTTTTCGTTGATAGGTAAACCGGAATATTTCTGAGCAATCCGTAATTAAAGCAGCTTCTAGCAAAGCTCCTAATCGATTCATCTAGGTTATACATTGCCAGAGCCACGCCGCCCGAGGGGAAATCAAAGACTTCGTGCTCAATCACTTGAGATCCATCAGATGGAGTAAATTTAATCGTAAGCTTTCCCTTTCCCGGCACTCTAAAGTCAGTGGCTTTATACTGATCTCCAAAGGCATGGCGAGCCACAACTATGGGCTTATCCCAAGTCGTAACGAGTCGCGGGACGTTCTTACAAACGATTGGTTCTCTAAAAACGGTCCCATTTAAGATGTTTCGGATCGTCCCGTTCGGAGACTTCCACATTTTCTTGAGATTAAACTCCTTCACCCGCGCCTCATCCGGGGTGATTGTGGCGCATTTTACACCGACACCGTATTGCTTAATCGCGTTAGCGGCATCAACAGTGACCTTGTCTTCTGTGGCATCTCTATGTTCAACCCCGAGATCGAAGTACTTCAAATCAATCTCTAAATAGGGAAGGACCAGTTTATTTTTGATAAACCCCCAAATTACTCGTGTCATCTCATCGCCATCGAGCTCAATGACTGGATTTTTTACTTTTATCTTTGCCATCTTAAATTCCTAAAGGATTCGACCTAGCCAAACATGTGGGGCACAATACCCAACTTTCAGTAGTCTTTTCAAGCACTGAGCGCAGATAAAACTCTCTCCGCCACGCCTAGGATCTTAGAGATCTCAGAGCCGATTAGGTGCAAGGAGGGGAAGTTCACCCCTTTTGCATTCGGAATCGGGAACGATATAGCATTAGCGCCTCCGAGATTTACAATCGAAAGAAAGTATCCCAAGTTGGAGAGCGCCTTAGAAGAATCGGAATCAATCTCCTTCCAGCGAGGAGCCGGATAGGGGAGGGTAGGCGTTAGAATCATTGCACCCTCCTCCATCAGGATGTTTAAGCCTTGTGAAAGCATGGTTTGAATCTGCTTGGCTTCTGAAAGAGAGGATTCCGTAACTCTATTTCCAAACTCAACTATCGCGCGTGACGATGCTGTCAGCGCCCTTGGGTCTAATCCCTCTTTTTTAAAGTAATCGGCCGCATATTTTGTAATCAAAGTCTTTCTTGCCTGGACGGCTTCATCAAAAGGAAGCGGCAGATCGCGGATTGGAAAACTTTTTCCCAATTTTTCCGTGGCAGCTAAAAACTGCGATCTGAAATCGGGAGAGAGGCAAATCAACTTTTCGGAAGATGGGATAAGGAGCGCTGTATTAACCTCAGAGGCAGGCTGAGGTTTTGTAAGATTCAGTACTGCTAATATGTACTGCAAATCGCTTACGCTTTTCGCCATAATTCCGGCACAATCTAGATCCCCCGCTGGGGAGTAACACCCCAAAAGCGGTAGCGCAGCAGATCTCGCAATCACACCAGCAATCCCGCAGGCAGCAGCTGGTGCTCGCACACTACCACCAGAATCTGTTCCCAATGCGAAGTCAGCCCAACCCTTAGCAACCGAAAGTGCAGAGCCGCCACTTGATCCAAGAACGGTGCGTTCAGAATCTTGAGGATTGATCATCCGTCCATGCAACTTATTTTCCCCAACGGCATGCAAGCAGGCTTCGTCTAAATTCGTGACTCCAATTACAAATGCTCCCCTCTCTCTCAATTTTTTAACTAGCTCCGCATCTTCGGGCGAACTCCTTTCTAACTCTGGAGCAAATCCAGCATCTTTTTTGAATCCCTTCACACTAAATACTGCTTTTACAGCTAGGATTGAACCGAAAAGCTCTCGCTTCTTATAACGCTCGACGTGATCCTCAAGTTGGCTGGTTGTAATTCGAGCGATCTGAACAAATGCGTGAAAAAGCTTATTCTCCCTCTCTATCGCCGAAATTATCCCCTGCGTATGGGCGACAAACGCTTTAGGATCCTTTCGGAATCTCTCGCACCGCTCTTTTAGCCCCTCTGACATATTCGACTAAGATGAATAAAGTCCCACGCCGGCAAAGGTAACCGCACAATCCCTGCCATAATCCACCGCTTGAGAGTAATCAAAAACCTCTGAGGAGTAACGAATTCCAAGGCGAGAAAATAGGTCGATCATTGTATACAGAGTCGGAAATCCGCAAATTTTTCTAGCATTTTGATCTTCAGCTACATGCGCAAAGAGCGCCTTCTTATCTTGACGACAAACAGCCTCAAGATAGATCTGATCTCTTAACTCAACCTGCTTCATCTGCTCAGGTGAGAGTGCGCCCGCATCTCCAAATGCGCGCCCAAGATGGGCCATATCAACTCCGGCGATAAAGCAGATCTTTAGTCCTCTTGCTAATTCCTCGCGTGCGCACTCAGCTAAGCTAGAAACAAAACTTTCGTATTCGTCGAACTCCTCTGGGCCTTTTCCACTTGAGTACATCTGATGAAAACTGCCAACTAATACCGGCACAATTTTAGGGATTGGCCGGATAATCCCATTTTTACGGAGATGAATTTCCCTGATAAACGGGACTTGCAGCTCGAGAGAGTGCTCTCTTCGATGCAGCAGCTCATCGGCAAAGCTTCTCTGGTAACCATATCGATTAGCCAGAAGCTCTACAAAATTAGTATCACAAGGAAGCTCGCCTAAAGGGGATTCAAAGTGCTTTTTTGTTAGGTGAAACAATCCGCTCGAGTACTGATGAGAAGTGCCAAAGAGCAGATAGAGGTCATGGTTTTGATCCAGCAATTTATTGTAAGTTACACCATAACACTTTCCCCCGCGATTATAGTCGATATGGGGGGCGACTAGTCCAACCATCTGATCCTTCGATTTTGAACCGCTCAAGTTGTGTACGCCATTACTGCCGAGATACCTATCTAATTCAAGGCGCAAGACTGCCGGATCCTCTGGGTATCCGGCTCCTGCAAGTGCTGCTGCGCGCGATTGAGAGCTTAAGAAATCCTTAGAGATCTTTGCTTGCGCCTCCATATACTTTGGCGTGGAGAGATAGAGGTTTTGATCCAGTATTTGCAGCAACTCATTAACCAACTCCTTGGTTGCTCCCTGAGCTGCGAACTTTCCGGCAATCTCCTCAACTGAGAGCTTCCCCTCAAATGAGGCGATAAGCGGCGTCACAGCTGCGACCAGGGCCAACGGTCGTGGGGCAATTCCCAAAGGATCGCGGATTAAGAGGATCGCTTTACCTTCGATCTGTTCTACCGAAAGATCGAGCGGCCAGCGCAGTTTGGGGTAAAGATTCGAGTCATTCATTGAACCCAATTATGATGCTTTGCCAAGCGCCGGGAATAGCTATAAAATGAATAAATAACCATATTTTTTAGGGTTTAATTGGGCATTCTTTTACCGGCAATAATATTTGGTTTAATTGGTGTTCTAGTACTAGGCTATATCGTTCGCGGCCTGCTTACACCATTTTTGGGATCAAGCGTACGGGGGCTCTTG
>CAZJXY010000313.1:0-4965 GCA_964549925.1 uncultured Bdellovibrionales bacterium
GAAAAGTAACCGGAAGGCCGCTGCTTAAGTAGTCAACAAAAGCGGGGGAAGATCATCCCTTATGTCCTCTCCCAGGCTTCTCCTTAAGTTAAGGTACATCACATCTTTGAGGCATGCAAAAGCGTCCTTATCGGAATGAAATAGATGAGATATCGAATTTCGCTCATCCCGGCTAAGTGGTGAGACAGCCAATGCGTTATGGAGGGCAAGTCTCGTGGTATAGGCATCCTGTATTTTTCCCTCTGCTAAAGTGTTGAGCTGTCTATTAGAGAAAAGGAAGATCATTGAAAGATCCACTTCAGAGTAAGTGTGTTGCTTTCTTTCAGTATCGCTTCGCAGTATCGGCTCTCGCTCCAGCCGACAACGCAGGCGCGGAGGCATATCCTGCTCGGAACCGTATTCCTCTACAGCCTGATGATATAACTCCCGCCGGAGCCCACGTAGTTTCACTACTCCTTCACGGGCCGGTATTCGTTCCATATGGAAAGCGATTATAGTTCCAGTGAATTGCTTAGTCTAAAACACCCGCTTTTTTTTTTTCTGGAGCGGACCTACTTCCCGTAATGTTGAGTTGATCTAACTCGTTTGTCTATCTGGAGCGGGCCTACTTCCCGTAATGTCGAGTTAATCTAACTCGTTAGCATGAGAGCGCTTCTGGTCAAAGTAGCCCCGCACTACGTTCGAGTTCAAACATATCTGGCGGCGCGAAAATTAGACTTTAACTAGCTGAAAAGATTTGTAAAATGGGAAGTACTTGACGAGCTGTGACTAGCTTCTAACTATTAATGGGACAAAAATAGTATTCGGTCTAATAACTGTCTTAGGCTAGGATTATTACACTAGGTAAAGTCATGGAACAGAAAATTGGCGGGTCGCCGACACAACGACAAATTAACGAGAATCTGACTCAGGCCAAACAATTGGGCGAAGCCTTAGTTCAAGAGCTTGAGCAATTTGTCGCGGTTATTGCTACTCTAGAAGTTGGCAGAATTGATCAGTTAAGGTCCGCGTTCGAACCAGAAGTTAGCGGCTTTTATGATAGTCTAGACATTCCCCCTCCCGATACCCTGGATTGCTCAGCGGCAACTCTCTTTGAATTAGTTGAAGCCGTAAAAGGCTCGGCACAAAAAATTATTACAGATACCGATACTTGGTCAAAGAGCGTTTCTACGTCAATAGCTGCGCTTAGTGCCTTTGAGGAGATGTCAAAGGCTTTAAAGCGCCTGTCAGCTCCGGCTAGACCACTAGAACCGATGCAGGAAAGATACTTTACCGCAGAAATGAACGGCGTTGAATTCGAAGCACTCCGAGGTGAGATTAGGGACATGGTAAATTATTTCCTAACAAGGCCGGAGTACGGCGGTTTTACTACTCCGCAAGCGGCCTACATCGCGGAAGCGGCACAGCTTGCGGTGGATGAGTTAGTCAGTAATTCAATCCAGCATCAGCTAAAACTAGGAAAAGGGGATCTCGCGAGACTCATCACTGAAATTCAACCGGATAAGCTCTCAATCTCCGTGCACAATCCTGCAATATTTGAAACCGCTGAGGCGCATTATAAGAAGATGAAGCATCTCGCCAGCATCGGGAAGTTTGATCTTGACGGGGAACGTGGCAGAGGGGTGTTGATGGTATTTCAAGCTGGTTTCGAGTTTAAGATACCGATAGAGAGACCAGAAGAAGGTGGGGAGATTTTATCATTTACAAAAAAACTCGAGTCCAACGCAGCCTAATTTTAAATCACCCTACACCAAAGCGCCTTAAGGTACCGACTCTCAAAGACATTCACCAAAAACGGATGATCCGGCGCAGCCCCGCTAATCTTAAAAATCTGCACCGTTCTCCCGGAATACTTAGCTGCTCTTTGAACAGAAAGAATAAAATCCTCCTCTTTGACCAGTCCCGTACAAGAGCAGGTTAAAAGTATCCCACCAGGTTTAATTACCTGCATCGCCAACCGGTTCATATCGGTATAGCGCTTCAGCGCTTCGTCAACCTCATCGCGATCTCTCGTCTGTTTTGAAGGGTCTAAAACTACAACGTCGAAAAGCTCACTCCTAGAAATTGCATCACGCAGCCACGGAAAGAGATCAACATGTACAAACCTAATCCTGGTCTTATTGGCCTTGGCATTTCTCTCGGCCAGTTTAAGAATTACTTCGTCAAGATCGAGCGCCACAACTTCATCCGCTCCACCCGGCCCTTTGGCATACACCGCAAATCCCCCGCTATTGCAGCAGATATCGAGTACGCGCTTACCTTTACAAAATTGAGCGAGGTAATTTCTGTTCTCTCTTTGATCCAAGAAAAAACCGGTCTTATGCTTTCCGCCTGGTTCGACAAAAAACTTTAGGCCGTGCTCGGTTATTTGAAACGGCCGCGGAGTCGGAGGCGAATCGCATTTAATTGATTCCAGCCGCTCGACATGCGGATCGGCAAACCAGTAAAACTCGCACTCCGGAAAATGAGCACGCAAAGCGCTCATAATCTCATCTTTCATCTGGAACATCCCGGCTGAGAAAAATTCCAGCACCAGCATATTTCCGAACTTTTCGACGACCAAACCGCCCAGATTATCTCCTTCTGCATGTACCAGCCGATAGGCATCAGTTACCGCAGGGAGATTTAACTCGGAGTGTCTTAACTTAACGGCTTGGTCGATCCTGCGTTTAAAAAAATCGGCGTTAATTAATTCATCCTGCTTATCGGTTAAGACTCGCAACGTGATCTTGGAAAATCCGTTATAAAATCCGCGGCCATACCACTCGCCCCCTTTTTCAAAGATATCAACTACGGTCCCGCTCTTTAATTTCTGACTTGGGCGCTCCACCATTTTTTGAAAGATCCAGGGGTGCCTAGAATGGTGGGTGGTCTTAAGCGTTACTCTGGGGAGTTCAGATTCCATGGGGAAATAGTGCTATCTTACTATTTTGGGAGCATTAGTGGTTACTTGCCGGGCGATATCCGGCTAAGATCCTTTCCTTCTCCCCTGGCGCGCAGTTTCTCTCAACTAATATTCGTAACCCCGAAAGGTCAATCGCACAGTCTGGGGAAGCCAAAGCGTGATCATCGCCTATGGAGTATGCCCCAGAAATCGCATCCGTTCTGGGAGGAATCTCTACTTCTCCTCTTTTACCACATCCATCACACAGCCAAATTTGTCCCACCGCGCTACTCCTCTATAACAATAGTTTTCAAAAACATATCATAAGCATCTTAGCTAATCAAAAGGGTCTAATGGTCATCATAACCGCAAGACCTCTTGCGGCGTCAAACTCATTGCCCAAAAACGCGGCAGGGTCATCTCTCCTTTAAACCCACGCCCGGGCTGACAACTAACTAAAGCGTTGCAGTTACCGATTACAAAAGCGCCATCGGAGAACTTTACCGATGACACTCCCGAAGCGATCTGACCCTGTTGGATGCCATTTAAATAAAGTCGAATGATGCTGTCATCAGATTTGTATCCGAAAATAGTAAAAGCAATATGATTGGTTTGATTAGCAGAGATAGCTTCAGCGTTGATTGTGACGACACTTTCATCCAGCGATGTCACGCTTAAGCTTGGGACCCCCTCTACCAATTGAAGTAGAATTCCCGAATTTTGAAAAATCACCTGCGTGCCGCTAATCTTACTCGGACGAATCTTTGCTTCGAAACTTAAATCGCTATTCCCAAAATTGTTGATCAATACGTGATCTCCCTTAATTCTTCCTTTCTTTCCGTTGAATCGATACCACTTGCCCTGCTTTGTAACTCCTGAGTTTATCTTTGCTTCAAAAAATATGCGGCGCTCCTTGATGCGCCACTTGTCATACTCTTGAGAAAGCAGCTGAACCTGATCAGGGAGCGAGTTGTAAAGGTCGATAGTCTCGCCGGGATCTTCCTCTAGGTTTACTAGATAGGACATCGAGTCAGTGAAGATCAGTTTATAAGCACCTTTTCTAATAGCATAATCATCAAGTGCTCCGTTTAAGTCCGCGGATTGTGTATTTGCGTTTTTGTTGGTCCAAACCAAGATCCCCTTTCGGCTGGGCTGATTGTTTTTCTTTAGTTGTTTGAGAAAACTTCTTCCATGGGCACCGGAAGGAACATCCTCGCCAACCAATTCTGCTAAGGTGGGCAAGAGATCAATGCTGTCTAAGACAGAGGCATTGACTGCCCCGGCTTCGACAACCCCGGGCCAGCGCACCACAAAAGGGACACGAATTCCGCCTTCGAAAACCGTGGTTTTACCGCCCAAAAGCTGGCTTGAAGAGCTCTTTAGTGGAGCTACGACACCGTTATCACTAGTGACTATCACCATCGTCTCTTCGCTGAAGCCTCTCTCTTCCAGTGCATCCAAAATCCGTTTAATCTCGCGATCCACGTCAGTAATCATCGCTGCATACTTTCCCCGATTGGTAGAGAGATCGTATGCAGTTATAGAATTATCAAAATTAGGCGGCACACCTAGTGGCACGTGGGCGGCGTTGTACCACAAGTTAATAAAGAAAGGCTTTTTCTCGGTGTACTGGTTGATGTAATCAACCACAAAATCCGTCACAACAGATGTGACATACGAGTCCCTATAAACTAACTCGTTCCCGTCATCGCGTGTAAGGGCAAAGTCAGTGTAAGAACCGTTATCTGTTCTTGAGCGCCGCAACGACTCTTTAAATCCGACTGTCCTTGGCAGAAAGATATCGAGATCATCTCCGACATGCCACTTACCAACGTGCAAGGTCTTGTATCCGGCCCGTTTTAAAATCTCAGGAAGAGTGAGAATCTCTTTGGGGATACCGATTGTTGTTCCATCATCGAAGGCACGCTGTACGCCGAAAGAAGCTGGGTATCTCCCGGTAAGGAGTGACACTCTTGTGGGGGAGCATACTGTTCCGGCGGTATAGTAGTGGGTGAAGCGCATGCCTTGAGAAGCAAGCTGGTCAATATTAGGAGTAAGAATTTCGGGATTACCGTACGATC
>CAZJXY010000314.1:0-4956 GCA_964549925.1 uncultured Bdellovibrionales bacterium
AGGGAAGCAAAAAATATACCTTAGCCGAGATCCGAGCGCTAAGCGTATTAATATCAAGGGTTTAGATTCACGGAGCGTTTACCTGATCAGTGCAGCAATAACTCTTCAGGGACAGCTAAAGCATGGCGTTCGAATTCCATCCCCAAGCTCTCGAGAGTGCGAAGCAGTTCGATCACCGAAGCGACTTCTGCGCCGCCACTGGATAGATTAACTTCGACACGATTAGCACCGAGCGAGAGTCCCAGGACGGTGCGAACACCAGTATTTTGCCCCAGAGACATGGATATTGAGGTAAAATTATCCAGAAACACCCGACTAATTAAGGTCGCTCGCATCAAGACCTCACTGGCCTGCGCCATTCTTTCAGGGAGCTCCGCCTTTAGCGAGAGGTATCTGAAGCCCGGACTATTATCCTCAAGCTCTCGCAGCTTGGCTAAATGGAGCAAGCGATCTTCCCAAGTGTCTGATGGATTTACCCTGATTGAGGCCGAAGCGGAACCTCCAAGTCTATGGAAAGTAGAAACAAGAGAAAGCCACTGTTCTGCTGGAATCGAGCTCCCGCAGCTATCAATCAAAATCTCACCGCCATTTGCTGGCAAGCAATCCAACCCCGCAAATACCAAACGGGTGACGATCTCTTCGATTTTTAGTTTAGTATTTAGACTGAGCTGATACAGTTGTGAAACGGAGAGTGCTTCGATTTTTACCGGGGTAGCACGTTTTATCAATCTAAATAAATTTTCGTAATGCTCGATCGACTTCAAACGGGGCCTAAACTCTACTACTTGAAGCCGCTCAACTCCCTTCTTGTTTAGAGTACCAATCCGCTTCAGCGCCGCCGGATCCTCAAGTAGCTCTTCTCCGCGAATGCTCATTATATATTCGACCCTGCGTTTTGAACTCTCGCGCCTGCGCAATATGTCCGCGACCAGCGAGAGATCTGCTAGGTGAGCTTCGGAGGCGAGCCTAACTCCATCAGCGATGCTCAATCGCGCTCCGTCAACGATCTCTTGAAGAATCGTGGCTACCCCACGCTTTTGCGGAACGGCCAAGCCCCTGGAATGTCGGGCCTGTGCTGCTCCGTCCGCGGAATCAAGCGGTCCATCTTCCGTCGTTCTTATGCCAATTTGATAAGCTGCACGACGATAAGTAGTTTTGGGAAGCAAGCCAAGCTCAAAGGCCCTAGCAAAAAATTCATTAATTCCCCGCACACATTGATCATCAAGATGATATTCGGTGGTCTGCGTTATGTATTCTGTCGATTCTTCCAATGGAACCAACAATTGATGGGCTGAATCAATAGCGATCGCCGCTCTGGCTTGAACACTTTTGTGGAAAAACTGAGTCAAGAACTGACATTGTTGCAAATTAAGCGCGTCTGGACGAAAGGCCCAAAGCGAGTAAACAAACGGCAATCCCGTCAGGATTTTCCACTCCTCGGTGAGGTCAACCGAGTATGGAAACTCCTTCTGTCGGTTTACCGCCTCATCACCGATTATCAGAGCCCCGATATCACCGCCAAATAAATCGAACGCTCTGCCCGGAGGAAAGCGCACGATCTCAGGGGTAAGGTTCCAACGCTGGGCAAGTAGTATTCTTAACAGACATAATGACGAACTAGAACGATCATCTACATAAATTGTCTTTAACTCCTCGACTGGTCTGGTGCAGAAAAGGACTACCCCTTTTACCTTACAACGAGTCGCAATCCCAAAATCTAACCCTACATAATCGCCGTGTACGGCGTAATCACTGATCGGTATGTGAGCCAAGTCAACCTGCCTCTCGTGCAGCAATCTAGCCGTTTCCACCGGTGTGCCTTCGAGATACTCAACTTCGGGAAGCACCGACATGGCACGGTATGGCAAGGCGCTATAGAAGCAGATATTGGCGGCTTTGATGCGCCTCGAACTTTTGGTGGATAATGATTCGAGTTGACCACCCCGTTCTGTACCGTTTATTTTCCACCTTCTACGCATACAGTTTAAATTTCCGTATTAGTGAGACTGAATAATTCGTTCAATTTCGTCAAAAGACCTCAAGCTCAACGTCTTTTTGGTAAAGGAGTCAAACGCCCCAAATCCTAAATCATCCGCGCCCAGCTGTCTGGCAAATAGAATCGCATCAGCTGAAAGATACCGACTTGAGGCACGAACCTGCGGCCGGTTATCGAAATAAAGCGAACCGACCGCCAAGACGCGGAGAAGTTTTAGTTCGGTCACAGGATCTTCACGTAAAGTTGGTGTACGCATCACGTCACTGCCGGGACTCCAGACGTCCAACCAGCGCTTTGAGGAGGCTCGCTCTTTTATTCGGACCAGTTCTTGCGCGAGCGCTTCGGTAGTACGAAAATGCTCGACGTCTGTCACGAAGGAGTTACTAAATCCGCACTCGGAAGAGAGACCTAAGAACTGATCGGATGAGAATGCCATCAGCCTTTCAAAACCGGAGGATTTAAGCAACAGTAAGATCTCCTTGACTCGATCGAGTCTCGACACTTTGGAGAGTTCCCCTGCCTTACGCACTTTTGACATTCTAACTACGCTACGTGGCGCCGAATCAGCAGCCGAGCACTGCTCGACGAATTGAAAAACCTCCTCGATTCTGGGCCCTACCATCGATATTCCGTCTCGGCATCTAGAGACTGTCTTAAAAAAGGAGACTAGCCGTGAGTCCAGTCGCTTAAGATCAATACGATCGAAGGAAACACTAACTGAGCTGTAGGGAATATCCTTTAGAAATTGATCGGCCAAGGCTGCAACCTTTACCAGATCGCTGTCAAAGTTTAGCCATAAACTCAGAGGCAGAACAACTGCTGGTGTTACCGTGGGTGAGGAAACTTCCTTCTTCTTTAGGCTAACCAACTTCATCAGAGCCGGAAGTCCTGCCTGTGAAAGTAAGAGTATCAGGTCTTCCGGGTCCAGAGGTGTATCACTAACAACTTTCTCGGCAATGCCCAAAAAACCGGCCTGCTTGAGCGCCTCGGCTGAGAAGGAATCAAGTAATGAAGGCATCAAAGGTGGCACCAACTCGGCAAGCGCAACCCTTTTACCGTTAACTATCCCGTAGCGTGCTAATGCCATTCTGTACGTTTATAAATTAAGAACCAACCGAGCCAAACCGATTGCGCAAACCAGCGCAAATTGTTTACTCAGAGGCGAAGCGATTTAACGATACAAAAAAAAGAAAGAGCTTAACTGACGCAACACACCAGCACACCTTTCTAACTCAATCTCCGAGACACACAGATGAACACCCACCATGCATCGGAATAGTCGAAACAATATCTTTCAAATTAGGAAATAAAAAACCGAAAAGTGCTGTGGTATTCGGTAAATATCACACGAAATAGAGCTAATCAAACTGAATATTGCAGGGAGTCACTGAATCAACATTAGCTATTTGTTAAGAGCGGCCGCGTAGACCTTCCTTGTCTTTTCAATTATCTCTTTAAATTTCAAGACATTAGGGTCAGGCGCCTTTTGATTCATCAGAATGTTGTTATCTACCGTATTTAGTAGTGTCTGTAGCTGCGAAACCGACTCTGAGCTTACCTCCCCAAGGATTGAGAGATACGTAACTATCAGCCGCTCAAAATCTTGATCGGACTGATCGGCATCCGTAACTCTGCTAGATTTACTACCCGAACCGAGAGTTGACGCACTCTCAGGAATTCCCCTAGTAGTTTGTTTCCTCTGCTCTGTGCCACCCAGAAGGTAGCGGGTGAACTCTAGACGTTGATTCATATCAGGCCGAACGATTATTCCCCGATCAAGTAACGAAAGAATCACCGGATAGTCTCTCAGCGGGACCGCAGATTGTGCGCCCGGTGCGTCTTTAGGAATAACCACGCTATCGGAGAGGACCTGCTCATCCACCCGAGTGCCCGCATGTTCATTTTGCGCCCCCTCACCTTCAGCTCCGATCTGCTCCGTGACTTTAGGGGCATAGAACTTCTCTTTTTTCAGCTCGGTACTCGGCAGTTCAGTTGTCTCTTTCTGCCGTAATAGATCAAGACTCCGTGTAGCAGGAGCGGGAGGGGCAGCGGCATTCTTCTTGGAATCGACTATTCTGCCAGACTGCTCCGGTTCCCCCTTAAATTCCTCAGTCGGAACTGTTCCTCCTGCCGCAGCGAACTCGCTTCTCGTGCTCAAATCATCCAACTTAAGGTTTTCAATAGTTACTTCCGGAGCACTGGGCCGCACCCTATATTGGAGAGCATCGCGAGTCCCGTGTTCGGTGGAATCAATTAAAATCACAACGGCGATAGCAGCCGCGGCAAGTGTTGCAAGGCCACCTACTCTTCGCGGCAAGGTATCAAAGAGTTGGCCCCTAACAATCAAGCGCATTAACTTAGCAATAATAGATTCGCGCTGGCTTTTAATCTGACTCATAACATCAGATCGCAACGATTTGCGTAATTCGAATTTTTGTTGGGAGATAGATTTCTCCGCCTCAGTGACTAACTTATACAGTCGAAAACTTTCGGCCAAGGTTGAATCATTTCTGAGCGCTTGCTCGAACTCAACTTTCTCTGGCGCAGAGAGCTTGCCTTCCAAAAAGTCAAGGAATTTTTCCTCGAACTTACTTCCGCTGTTCATCGCTCTCCCCCTGTATGATCGCGCACCGTACGTAACCCAAATGACTCCTTCAACAACAATCTAGCTTTGTTTAGACGTGACCTTACCGTCCCAACTGGAATTTCGAGAATCTCAGCTGCCTCTTCATAAGATCTCTCCTCAAGCGCACATAAAACCAAAACGTCCCGATAAAGCGGCTTCAAATCGCCCAAACTCCTTTGCAGATCGCTAAGCAGCGCCTCTTTTTCAACCTGTTCCTCTTGGTTTCGCTCAGGTAAATCGTGACGCTGCGGATCAAACTCCACCTCACTCTGTCTTTCTCTGAAGCGCTTTGATGAAAAGTATGTATTTGTCAAATTTAAGGCAATCCGAGTAA
>CAZJXY010000315.1:0-4952 GCA_964549925.1 uncultured Bdellovibrionales bacterium
AAAAAAGCTACAACGGTTACAACTAGTGAGGTTTCACTTCAAGATCTTGCCGAAATCCGATCGGAGCGAATAGGGGATGATGATGCAGTAATCGCACTTCAGAAGTTAAAGATTGCGGCAAGCCCGAAGCCCGGAGACAAATCTACCATCACGGCGACTGAGATTGTGGAGAAACTTCGCCAGGCTGGCGTTAATTTGGATACAGTCGGATATTTGCTCCCCAAAGTTATAGAGGTCTCACGCGCTTCCAGGGTCATTTCTAAGCCGGAAGTGGAAGATGCAATCGAAGCCAGTTTGCCCACACTTGGCCGCGATATCACAATTAAGGATATCGTCTATCGCGAAGATGTGGTGGTTTCTCCAGGAGACTTAAAGATTCAAGCGGTTCCCTATGGAAATTCATCTCCAGGCGAGATGCGATTTCAAATCAGGGCTAAGGATAAGGAGGATATCGAGACACGGTTTCTCGTTGCAGTGAGAACAGATGAATGGATTCAGGTCCCGGTCGCTAGCCGGCCTGTCAGCCGGGGAGAGGTAATTGCGGATTC
Organism: uncultured Bdellovibrionales bacterium; assembly: GCA_964549925.1. Lineage (GTDB taxonomy): Bacteria > Bdellovibrionota_C > UBA2361 > UBA2361 > J135 > CAZJXY01. The sequence goes on from CAZJXY010000315.1 coordinate 549, forward strand.
GGATGTTCAGATGGCGCGTTTGAATCTTGATCGGCTGCCTAAAGATGCGGCTTTCAATAGCAATAATTTGTTGGGGTATGAGCTCACGCAAAACGTTGGAGCAGGTGAGGTATTTCGCAGAGCTAGTTTAAAGATTCCCCCGGTAATCACTCAAGGGAGTCAAGTGGTGTTACGCTACCGATCCGGTGTGCTTGAAGCTACCGCGACTGGTACAGCGGTAGAGTCCGGTATTAAGGAGCAAGTGATCAAAGTACGAAATGATTCCTCGAAAAAAGTGATTGCTGCAAAAGTTATAGAGCCTGGTTTAGTGGAGGTACAGCCATGAGGAAACTTAAAGGACTAACACTAGCGGCGATGGCGTTCAGTGCGATTGGGTGCGCTGGTAAGCCAATCCCGATGTTTCCCTCGGTTCCGAGTGTAGATTATTCTAATCAGGTTAGAACCGAGTTGGGAGCCACTAGCAGCGCTAAAGCGATTGGCAGTAAGTATTCTCCAAAGAATGCCCCGTTTCAATCTCCAGTCAGGCCAGTCGTAAGTGAATCGACCGGTACGAACGCGAACTCTCCTCAGATTCGGTTCGCTGCCGACCGCACAGCGCAGACTGCTCCCGATCAACGGGCCAGCATCGACCCGAACTTCGAGACAAACTTAATTCCGCAGGACCCCACGCAGGTCGGGTCCGTTCCCGGCGATTACAACGGTGCCTTGAGTCTAGGTGATCCTGGAGTGTCAGCTTCGCTTTGGCGCGATGCGAGCGGTTCACCGGATTTCTTTCGAGACACGCGCGCATGGCAGCCGATGGATTTGATTACGATCTTGATCTCAGAAAGCGCGTCAGGCAGTAAGGAAGCAGATACTGAAATAAAATCCAAATCTACCGTGCAGCTAGCGATCGAAAATCTGCTTGGATACGAGGACTCTCTTACTGAATCAAACCCGGATCTGAATCTGCAGAATATGGTAAATGCCAGTTCTCAGAATGACTTCAAAGGCGAAGGTGAGACCACGAGAAAGGATGAGTTAGAGGCTTCAATTTCTGCGATGGTGGTGGAGGTCCTGCCGTCAGGCATATTAAGAATCGAGGGTACCAAGATCATAGCGGTAAATAACGAAGAGCAGGTAATGATGCTGTCAGGCCTGGTTCGTCCTAGAGATATAAGCGCGAATAACGAGATTCAGTCTACGCGCATAGCGAATATGCGAATTGACTACTATGGTAGCGGTCAGGTTGGGTCAGCCCAAAGAGAAGGTTGGCTCGGCCACATATTGAGGAAAGTATGGCCATTCTAAATATCAATAGAATCAGAAATCTGTTGAGCCTCGTCGCGGTGCTGGCGTGTTGTTCAACGCAGCTTGCTTACGCTGCTCGACTGAAAGACATCGCCGATGTGGAGGGAGTTCGCGGTAATCAACTCTTCGGTTACGGTATCGTGGTCGGCTTGAATAAAACAGGTGATGGAACAGGTGCGCAGTTTACTACTCAAAGCCTCTCAAATATGTTGGAACGTCTCGGGGTGAGGGTTAACCCGGAAGATCTTAAGGTGAATAATGTCGCGGCTGTTTTGGTCACAGCGACACTACCGCCGTTTGTTCGACCTGGCACAAAGATCGACGTGAGCCTCTCTTCGTTGGGGGATGCAACCAGCCTCCAAGGAGGTACCTTGATTATGACTCCGCTTAAAGGCGCGGATGGGAATGTTTATGCTGTTGCGCAAGGCGCTGTCAGCGTGGGCGGCTTTAGTGTTGCTGCCGGGACCGGTAGCGGCGCAGACCAAGCCCAAAAGAATCATCCTACCGCCGCAACCATTCCGGAAGGCGGGATGGTGGAGAGGTCGATTCCGCTCGATCTGTTTCAGTCCCATCGTATCCGAATTGTACTCCGCCAGCCGGATTTCACAACGATGACTAGAGTTGTTCGTGCATTGAATCAGGTGATCGGCCAATCAGTAGCAAAAGCAGTTGATGCAGCCTCAGTCGAAGTCCCGATTCTTGGACCACATCAGAATGACCCGATTAGCCTTGTGGCTCTGCTTGAAAACGCTGAAGTCGAACAAGACATCGGAGCAAAAGTAGTGGTGAACGAGCGTACCGGTACGATCATTATGGGTGAGCACGTGCGCGTTAGTACGATTGCTTTGGCCCATGGCAATTTGAACATCACAATACGCGGCGAGACGCAAGTATCGCAGCCTGGAGCCTTAGCTGACGGTGGTACCACTCAGGTAGTGACGAACGCTGATGTCAACGTAAGCGAGGAGAGCGGTAATCTTACAGTAGTCAACGAGCAGGTCTCATTGGGCCAGTTAGTTTCGGCACTAAATAGCTTAGGTGCAACACCAAGAGACCTGATTGCAATATTCACCGCTCTAAAACGGGCAGGCGCGCTTCATGCTGAATTGGTCTTAATGTAGTAGCTAGGGGAAATATCGTTATGGCAGAAAACGGCAAAGATTTCCTTGGAATCAGTGGCGGTCTTGGACTGGGCCGCATGGAGTTAGAAAGTTCCAGATTAAAGAATTTACAAAACCTGAGTAATCTCAAGGGTAAAGCAGCTGGTCCAAATCAACCAGCTCCAGATAAGACAGAAAAGGCCGCACGTCAATTTGAGGCATTACTCTTGCAGAAGATGTTACAGTCGATGTGGCAAACTGTCCCGAGCGAAGGAATGCTGTCTGGGAGCAAGGAAGAAGAGCTCTACCGGGATATGCTGAACGAGGCCATAGCTACCAGTGTTTCACAGGGAAAAGGCGTGGGAATTCACGATGTTGTAGCCCGGGAGATGGCCAAGAGAGAAAAACCTGATTAGGATTGCGGGGTAACCGCATCTAAATATAGGGTGTTACAGGTTTGGCTCCTTGGAGCATAACAAAGGGGAAGGAATTTCCCGCACGGACGCGAAAAGCTGTGAGATAAAGTTTAAGCAGAAAGGTGGTTATGAAGATCAAAGAAACTCGCGTTGAAGGGGCAACCCCCGGAGAAGCGGATCGCTTGCGTGGTCAAAAAAAAGCAGGCGCGACTTCCGGGGAGAGAGAGACCAAAGCTGAAGCGGTTGTCGACACTGAGGTAAAGGTCTCGCTTGAACTTGCGAGAGAATTGAATGCGCTTGCAACTCAGGCCTTTGATGATGATGAAAACGATCCTGAGAGACGCAAGAAAGTGGAAGAGTTAAAGAAGAAGTACAAAGAAGGAAAACTGAGTTACGATTCGACGGTAGTAGCAGAAAGTTTTCTAAAAGAACTCTTCCAGAGCTAAGCCTAAGTTCAGCTAAATATTTTGTTTTGCCCATCGGTATTGAGAGAGCCGATGTTAGCAGAGAACCATCAAATTGTTAGAGAGATTCTAGGTATACTGGAACGCGAATGCGCGTTGCAGTCGGAATACACTCAAGTGCTAGCGCTTGAGCGACAGGCACTAAAAAATTTCAAACCACAAGAGATTGAGGATTTGGCTCAAAAGCGCGGTAAAATAACCGAGCGCATCGCCGAGCTTCAAGAGAAAAGGCTTCAGATAATCACTGATAATGGGGGCTCGGGGAAGCGTCTTACCGAGTGGGCCAAAGAGCAGCTTCATAGTAAGGACTGCGAGCGTGTGGTCAAGTTGGCCGCTAAATTAAAAGCAGCCGTGGAAATGAATAGTAAGTTTGTATCTGAGTTCAAAACAATACTCGATTTTTCAGTCGGGATGGTGAGCAGCACCTTATCTATAATCTGGTCAGGAACTCAGACCGTGAATGACACTTATAGCGGCAGTGGCGAGCTCAAACGAAGCTTTCAGCCTGCCGCAAAGAAGTCTTTGAATTTACTCACTACAGCCTAGCCCAGACCTTGGCATTGGCCTTGCACGTCTCTCTATTGGATTACTCCACGCGGCAAATATTGCCGGTTAATGCTAGAGCGTGCTTGAGCTTATGACCTACAGTTCCAAAATTCTAAATATTGCGGTCGGAGCCCTGAACGCTCAGCAGGCGGTGATCAACAACATCTCGAACAACATAGCAAACGTAAATACCCCAGGGTATTCGCGCCGAACCTTAGACTTGGAGACAAGATCCAGCGCTTCACTCTCCGGTTCGGCCAACATCGGGCAGGGAGTGCAGATTGGAAATATTACCCGATCGGTTGATGAGTATTTGGAGCGTGCGCTGCGCGAAGCAACGGGAACAAAGTTTGGAGCAGAAGTAACCGATGATTATTTATCAAGAGTCGAAGATCTATTTGCACTAGACGGCAGCCGTCCAACCATTGGAACGCAATTAAATAGTTTTTTCGCTTCTTTAAACGATCTTACGGCGGACCCCGCGAGTATCGAGCTTAGGAATAAGGTGATCGCCGCCGCTCAAGATTTGGTGAGCACCATTAGCGGAACTTACAATACGTTAGCTGCGCTTCAGCGAGAGATAGACAA
>CAZJXY010000316.1:0-4897 GCA_964549925.1 uncultured Bdellovibrionales bacterium
AATGATGACGGATACGCACCATCCGATCCGTGGGAACAGCGAAGCACTCAGGGAATAACTGCGACTGAGGTGATGCGTGTTTTAGGTCGAGTCGAACTTTGCCCGCACGGCTCTACCAACGGCTTTATCAATCAAATATCTCCTTGCACTAAACCTGCGGTCCAAGATTTATCGACGGTAGCTCCGAATGGATTAGTTGGTGACGTAGTGAGTGCGCTTGCCTATCTAAATGGCGGTCAAGCCTTTAGTTTTCCTGGAAAGCTCATCCCGACAGGCGGGCCCTATAACCCAAACGCATCTCGAATAACTAACCCGGAAGACCCAACAAACGGACGTCGGACAAACATTCTTTACGTATTATCCAAGCGTTTAAACCCTGCGGATCGAGCTGCGATTCAAGCCCAGGTTGGAAATTTAACCGCTGCCCAATCACTTACGGTTGTGTTTATTCCCACCACTTTCGCTGATATTCTTGACAGTTCGACTGGATCAGCTGCCGATCCATCAACCGCAGACGCAGTCCAAGAGATGTTGACAGCTTTTAATGCGACATTAGTTTCGGATCCCATTACCCCAATAGGTACGGGAAATAAATTATTTGTTATCGCCCCTACAGGATGTGCTGGGCCTGCGCATAGTCTAAATGGGGACCAGCGTTGCTTCAGAGACGAGTGGGAGCGCTTGATATTGCCAGATGATGTTGGTAGCTCAGTATTTACACCATCAATTAGTGATATCGCCGAAACAATCGTAAGGCAAAGGCTGTTGCAGGATGATGTAATCTTATGAATCAGCGCTCGAATCGCCCCACAGAGACATTTACGAGTCATCCTGAAAGTGGGGTTGAGTTCACTGAGTTCGTAGTAGTATTATCAATTCTCGTTGTAGTTTTCTTGGCAGTCAGAACCTACCTTCAGACTGCTGCCGAGAATCGTAGGGATAGCTCTTTGAACGCTGTTGAGTCTACCATTCCATGCGAGGGGGGATTATCGTCATACCCGGATGCATGCAAGTAGCGCGTCCGTTTTTCAAGATCTGATCCTACCCCACCCTAATCATCACCGCCGTCGCGTTATCTTTCCCGCCGCTCTTTAACATCCTAACCGTCAGCGCATCCAGACCTTCCTTCACCGTATTTTTCACCGGAAAGGTAAAGCCGCTAAGCGCCGGGTTAAACCCATCTGAACACAAAAACAGGCTCTCTTTCGGATTCAACTCCCCGGACAAAATATCAACCTGCACCTGCGGGTATAACCCGATCGCCCTTGTTAAACGCGAAGCAAGCGGATGGTTTTCAGCCTCTTTAATTGAAACAGTCCCGGTACGAACCAGATCCGCCACCATCGTGTGATCGGAAGTTAACTGGGTGAACTCCCCCTCATCACTTACCCGATAAGCCCGACTATCTCCGACTGAACCAATTACATAACGCGTCCCAATCACAAGGGCTGCCACAATAGTGGTCCCCATATTACTTGCCGCGCCTCTTGTCCCGCGGGTTGCCGCAACCGCTTCATTGGCCTTTTCAATTGCCTGCCTTAGCTGCGTTGGACCAAGCACCAACCCCCCTTGTACGATAAAGTCATGAATCAGCCGATCCACCGTCTCCACAGCTATTCTGGAAGCCACCTCACCCGATCCAGCCCCTCCCATCCCATCAGCCACCACCAAGAGCCAGACATAGGTCGGAATGCCTTCCAGCCAAAGCTCATATTGATTGGCCAGCGCTGAATCCTCGTTATTTCCCCGCACCAAACCGCGATGACTCACCACCTCTACCACAGTATCTCGATGCGGCGGCGATGAAGTTAAACGATCCAAAAGATCCTTAGTGTTCCATATCGCAGGATCGGACATAAAGTCCGACAACACCTCTCCTAAAGGCGGCCATTCGATAACCACAGGAGAAAACGCTAAAGATTGATAAAAACTGTCTCTCCGTTTATTTCGACTCGGAGCGGCAAGCGCCTTGTCCCAGACGACCTCCCAACTTTCATCAACCGAGAGCGCTGGCCAGATCTCACGAACCATGGCTATTAAATCAAAACACGGCTCGACTACGGCGGGAAGGAAAGCTGCCTTTTCGAGTCCCTTGGGCAAAACCTCAACCGGCTCACCGATGCGAGAGAGGGTGCCGCCTCTGCCAATTAGCGGTCTTGCCTGGTCACTTAAATAAACGCCGCTTTCAATCATCCGGGCTGCAGAAATCCCTTGTAGATGAACCCGAGATAGTTCGATCAAAAACTGTCTAACCCGGTAGATTAACGCATCCGCAGTAACACACTCAGCAAAATATGGGGTATCCCACGGTACCCGTTGATCGACGATGTAAAATCTTTTTCCGTAGCTATATGCGCTGATAAAGCGCGGGAAGAGTTTCGACCAAGATAGTGAAAGTAACCCCGCAGCTAGGCTCTCCGCCCCGTGTCCAACCACCCCCTCTCTGATTCTAAGCTTATTACCAGCTTGATCCCGGGCAGCGTAGTAATTTAACGACTCAGCGAAACCGACGCACTTATCAATTAGAAATCCACCGGGAAGTGAATCTCCTGCGCTCAGTGAAATTAACTCTTCAGCGCTTGATCCAAGCTCAACCCCACAAACGTTGCAAAATAGAGTGTGGGCGCTCTCAGAAAAGCTGCTACCGCAACTCGGGCACTTTAACCCTGAGACACTCATGGTATCTCCCTTAGCCCCGAGTTAATCATTTCGGAACGGGCAAAGAACAATACATCGCGAAGACTTTTTAAATCTAGAGAGGTTGTAACATTTTCATTGGCAGTAGCTTTCCGCCACTCCTCTCGGCCGGCAGATCGAATCGTCGATATTACGCGCTTTACCTTCTCCGCCACCTCCTGCTCGCCGGCATGTTGCATAATCTCAGCCGAACTTTGGAGTAAACTCAACCCACGCTCGGAGTCTCCACCGAAGAGTAAAACTTCAGCTTGTTGGAAGGCCCGCAAGGCGGCTGTTTGTGCCACCGCTTTCTTTAATGGAAGCACTAAATCCTTCTTTTTCGGCTGCTCCTTATAATTCACCACTAAATCAACGCTCTCATCACAGCCACCTAGATATGGAATATATCCCTCGGCTCGACATAACCCCAATCTTACCTTCCCTGGTGGCCGAGAAGGTGCAAGTAGCTCGAGCAGAAGAGCGCATACAGCCTTCGATTCAACTTCGCCGAGACTTAGCTGTAACTTGAGCGGGCCATCGCTCTCTTCGAGCGATGCATGCGCGCGCAACTTTCGATCATATAATAGACGAACCCCATCTCCGACGGTGTGAGCACGATAAACCTGGACGCCCTTGTAAGCGGTAAGTTCAACCGTAAGATCGCAAGCTCTCGCCTTCGAGAGGTAATCGACATCAGCCTTTAAACGCGAACCGAGAGCAGAAATATCAGAGAGATATCTATAGCGCCCCGCCGATAGATCGGAGAGGTCGGCCAATAAATTCTCATTAATTAGAGGTCCAACACCGTAGGCAACTATCCCAAAGGGGGCCAAGCTAGCGCCCTTTTCTTTTCGGATTTTCTTGGCAAATTCCACCAACGGTAAAGCCTCGCTATCGGAGCTGCAGCGCACACTGCGCTTCAATAAAACCACCAATCTATTTATCCGGTTTGAAGTTGCAGATTTACCGCCTTGATCCAGAGCCAAACTTAGCCCCTCTAAGAGCGCCTGAGGATTTAGTGCTGAGAGCGACTTACCATCTCTTAAGGCCAAAATCGCTGAAGTAAATGATGTGTTGATGCGGTGGCCGTTCTCCCCGACATTGCCTGAGGAGAGATAAACTTTTGCAGCATCCTTGATAATCGTTACGGAAAAATTACTATCGGCATCCACTGAAGCGATTAGGTCTGAAAGCACAGCCGGGAAATTCAGCGAACCATCGGAGTCCGAGTCCATGACGGCTGCGTCGATAACGAAATTTAGATTAACTGGAAGTTGTCTCCGCTTAGCGATCGGTAAAATTCCCACCAAGGCATAGACCATATGCGGATCTGAGTGCGCAGGTAGTTCGTCTTTGCTTAGTAGTGCTTTAAGTTCGAGCATCGTGCCCAGAATAGCATAGCGCAATTAAAACAGGGTAGGCACGTTCTCGGGCTAAATTAGGTGCGTCTTCTGCGCCTAATGGCGGCATTGTGACTCTCTTCGCCGGCGTCAACGTGCCCGGATAAACCTTCAGTGTCAAACAATGCTTCCACGAACTCCCTGGGTGAAAAGCCTCTTAGATCGTTCATCCCCTCTCCTACCCCGATGTAACGGATCGGAATCTTAAGCTCCTGACTAATCGCCACAACTATCCCGCCTTTAGGGGTCCCGTCTAACTTTGTAATAACCACACCACTTAAGTTTACAGCCTGATTAAACTCGCGTGCTTGAATTAAGGCGTTTTGCCCACTCGTTCCGTCCAAAACCAACAATACTTCGTGTGGAGCATCTACCTGATGCCGCACTATTGAGTTTTTCACACCTTCCAATTCAGCCATCAGGTTAGATTTGTTATGCAGCCGCCCGGCAGTATCGATGATTACCACATCAACCCCAGAACGCTTTGCTTGTTGCATTCCATCGAACACCACGGCCGCAGGTTTAGCCGTTTCGGGACCGTGCACCACCGGCACCCCTATCCGCTCCCCCCAAGTAATCAATTGCTGCACCGCGGCGGCGCGAAAAGTATCGGCGGCAACCAGCATTACCTTGGCTCCCCGATCGCTCCAAAGCTTGGCCAGTTTGGCGATCGTGGTAGTTTTCCCGGCACCATTTACACCGACTACTAAAACCACCATTGGTCCACTCTCTCTCTTTGAGGGCGAGATCTCATTCAGCGGAACATCGCTCTCCAAAGCGCTCAAGATCTTTAGCTTGAGCAAGGCCTTGAGCGAGTCCTC
>CAZJXY010000317.1:0-4890 GCA_964549925.1 uncultured Bdellovibrionales bacterium
GTTCGCACCATCAAACGGAACAATCTCTTGAGTGCTGTCCCTGGTGTATGTGGACCAGGTTCCCCCGGACGAGAAATATGGATCATTCAGCGCCCCCATGGCCGAGGCAATCATGTTTTGCCGTAATTCCTCCCTAAACCCGAGATTTGCGACCGCCATGGCGGAAGTAATAAAGAGCAGCGCGATCAGCGCAAACTCAGCGAGGACTGCTCCATTCTCCAAATTTTTTGATCGGCTTTGCACTCTGACCAACCTTAAAATAACGGCATACTAGCTTGGGCGCAGGTATTTACTAAGTATCCGATAGCGAGCCTCCTGCCTACGCAAATCCTCCAAGTATTCTTTACCGGCGAACTTTCAGCGTAGTGCATCGGAAAAATCGCAAATTGTCTATCGGGTATTTTTAGCCCGGCCGCCCAGTCGGCAGCGTCGAAACCTTGAACTGTCTCGTATCCTGGAAATACGACTGTTGCATGACCGAGCATCAAATTTAGCGTCCTTAGATCCCGATCAGAAAACGGAGCTGGAGTTTCGCTTGAGCTTCTATAGCTGCGCCACTCCGGGAGATATGGTCCAACTCCGATCTTTAGCGCAGAATCATCAACTGGGATTGGATTTCCGTCATCAGGGGTATTAACGGCACCCACTCGAGCCGAGAATTCAGCCAAATGCTGATTGCTGATTGACAGCTTTAAAACTTGAACAATCGAGAAGAAAAAGAAAGAGAGCGTAAGAAAGGCGATCAGTGCGACTGAACTCTCCAGCAGCGCCGCTCCGCGTTCACTATCGAACATTCTTACTTTAGAGAATACAAAAGACCACATAACCTGCCCCAAACCAACCAAGACCAATTAAGTTGAGCAGATCTATGCAGCAAAATAAGAAAATAGATACGAAACCAAGTTGGACTTAAGATCGTCCTAGGCTAACCCTGTAAATTTTGTTGAAATCCCACAAACCCACGAATGTTATGCGCCCACCAGCTAACGCTGTAACATAATTACTCAAACTTAAGCTACTGATATAACTCATCTTTATTAAGTTTTTGCTCAAGCGGTACGCTCGCAGCCGCGGAATAAAGACACTCCTCAATCCGTGCCAACAAGCTCTCCAAACCGAGGCGTGCGGTCGATGAGACCGATACCCCATCAAACTGCTTTTCCAAGCCAGTTTGAATCTGTTGATCAACTCGATCAGATTTACTCAGCACAACAATTTGTGGAATCTCTGAAAGCCCCATCTCACTTAAGATCTCTTGAACGGCCGAATATTTTGACTCGATCTCCTTATCGCTACTATCCAACACGTGTAGTAATAAATCCGCCTCTGCTAGCTCTTCAAGCGTAGCTTTGAAAGCCGCTACCAACTCCTTCGGTAGATCTCGAATAAATCCTACTGTGTCTGTCAGTACGATAGCTCGATTTCTTTCAAGCTTTGTTCGGTCCTGATTGGGGAAACGCAGTCTTCGATGAGTCGGATCAAGCGTCGCGAACAGCTTATCCTCTACCATCACCTGGCTTACGGTCAAAGTATTAAACAGAGTAGATTTTCCAGCGTTAGTGTAGCCTACTATCGAAACTACCGGGAGTTCGTACTCCTTCCGTCGCTTCCTCCTTAGTTCACGCTGGCTGCCCAATTTCTTGGTCTTACGTTCAAGATCGGTGATCCGATCACGGATACGCCGCCGACCAATTTCGAGCTTGGTTTCCCCAGGCCCCCTACCTCCTAGACCGCCGGTCAAACGCGAGAGCCCTTTGTCTTTCTCCACCAAGCGCGGCAGATTATATTTCAGTTGTGCCAATTCAACCTGCAATTTGCCGTCGGAACTCTTTGCTCTCTGAGCGAAGATATCCAGAATCAACATGCTGCGATCGATTACTTTAAGCTCGGTGGAATTAGTAATGATGCGCCATTGGCTCGGAGAAAGCTCTGTGTCAAAAATCAGCATCTCCGCTCCCAGCCTTAGCGCCGATAGGATTACCTCTTCTAGTTTTCCACTACCTAAAACCGAGCGAGGATCAGGACGACGTCGTTGGATTATCCGCTCGACCACTTTAACCCCCGCGGTATTACTAAGTTCGGCTAGCTCCTGCATAGAACTCCGAGCTTGTTCGGAGGCGCAGTCGTACACTCCAACCAGAATTGCATTTACTTTCCCCGGTTCATATCGCGCCCGCTCGGTCAGATCGAGTTCGCCTTCAAGGTCGGTGATGAATTCCGAAAAATCTTGATCGAGTCGCGAGACATCTTTGACCTCAATTGTCGTCACTGCCTTATGTTCGGTCGGAGCCAAAGCAGAGCTAGATGGCAAATCCGGAGAAATATAAGCATAGGTTGCCATCAATCGATTGGGCCCTTCTTTAACCGCAATGACCATGTCAAGTCTAAGTTTCTCAAGGTCGGCGTACACATCTAGCGGGATCTTCGGCTGCAGCTGGTCTTCTGCCAAATCTGGAAAGAGCAACCGCAAATTTCGAAGTCGCCCCTTACCGAAACGAAACCGACCAAGATCCGGAAGGTAGATCACAGTTTTTGAACCCACCACGATTCCCTCAATTTTTCCCGCACGAGAGATCAGTAATCCAATCTTTCTCCCGATCTGTTTTGATACATGAAGAAGCTCTCGCCCCAGTTCAATCGAAAGAAACTGCCCTGCTTCCAGTTTCCGCCGAGCAAATCGTTCAACTGCTTTAATCTCTGAAGGACTTAAACCTTTCAGATTTCCGCTGATGCTATGTGACATAGTTGCACCTGAATACTCATTCTAGAGCTTCATATCATTTAAAAGCGACTAAGAGAAATCAGAGCCTAATAGTAAAGAATGCAAGCTTGAGTCCCCGCTACCGGTCCGCTAGTATTAAAAATGCCATGTTGATTAATCAAGATCAAATCAAGATCTGCGCTATCTCTTCAGATGATACGGTCAGGATCTCTGAACTGATCTCTCTATTTAGAGCAATGCACGGAGATGGCTATCCCACACCTATGGTGTACGACCCGGCGTTTTGGCGCGCGCAAATTGAGCATCGAATGACTAGCGTCACCGCCCAGATTGACGGCCAAATCGCTGCTCACATTGCATTAAGAACTGACAAATATGACCCACAATCTATCGAAGTCTCTTTGCCCCTGTGCAGCCCTGAGTGTGTTGAGCTAGTACCCGAGGTTTCAAGGCGATTCTCTGACTTAATTAAAAGACAATGCAAGCGAAATTCTTGGCGAGTTGTATATAGCTACATTGATTCTGGATGTGCCTTAAGTGCGGAGTTGAATCGTACGATTTTCTCAGGGATGGAGAGCGTTCTTTTACCGAATTATGTCCTAGCTGGATTCGATTCCGATCAGGGGTCTTCTCTTGTCTCTCGATCAATGTTTGCCTCTCAAATATTCCCATTTCCCGATCAGCTGGGCGAGCTCGATCTGTTTCTCCCCTCCAATCACCGCCTAATCATAGAGAAGTTATACGAGCCATTTGGTTTAATCAGAAACTTTATTCCACGACCTGTAAAATCCACTCCAAACTCTAGTTACCGACCACTTCACCTGACCCTTCTTCCACACATCGAAACCCTACATCTTGAGATTATCCCGTCTTTGGTGGGAGACATTAAGCCGATACTTGATAAGGTTAGGGGGTATCAATCCTTCAATCAGTTTCTTTTCGTGGACTTAAGCGACCCGTTCACACCCGATCTTTCTGAACAGTTGGAAACTTTTGGCTTTAGATTTTGCGGTGTGCTCCCCAGGAGAAAGGGACGCGATAGTTTGGTACTGTGGAACTCGCCGCGACTCAGAAGCGAATTAGTTTCCACTGGGTTAGTCAACACTGCCCGTGCGAAGTTGCTAGGTGAGTATTGTCGGCACTATGACTTTGATCTAGCCTTAGCTGCTGCCGGACTGAACACTCAAGCGGATCACTCAAAATATTCGAAGAAACGAGAAGGAAAGCGTTATGCAGAAGTATCAGGTCGAGCTTAATCTTCTAGCTTTTTTGATATCTTTTGGAATGCTGATCTTCTTTGCCATTTTGGTGATCGCTGCATACGCCTTAATTCTTGGAATGATGCTTTAGTTTGCTGGCGTTTACGGATTTTCCAAATTATGCACCACACTGGCAGCGTCAACTAAGTTCTTAGCAATCTCAGGGTTTGAACCCCAATGCTGAAAATGAAACGTTGCTACGACTTGGGCCACAGGTGAAAATCCTTCTTGATATGATCTTCCGCCACGCTCGGAGAATCTGAGGACTTTCAAACCACTCGCCTCGCGCTCTAGATTCCAGTCGCCAGTAAAAATACTCTTGACCACAAGCCCCTGCCTCCCCAACACCGACTCCTCGGTGGTAACTCCTTCATTAATACTCCAGTTTCCATTACCGGGGATAGCAAGGGCTTTTATCATCCCAAGGCCAGGGTAAACGGTTGCATCATCCGGGACCTTGAAATTTTCACACAACCACGCAGTCGCACTCCCCTCGGAATAGACCACTCCTCCTTGACTTACAAAGTCCTTCAAGCTGGTTTTAATGCTTTGATTGGAATTTATCTGTTCTAAGTATTCCGGTATGTATCCTCCAGTCAGATAAACCGCTCCGATACGTTGTGGCAATTGACGATCGGCTAGCGGCGAGAAAGGCACAATTTCTGCTCCATAATACCGTAATAATTCTAAATTGTCCTGCAAACATAAGTTGAAGGCACTATCCTCCGAGACCGCAATCCTACACTTCCGGCCGCGCGGAGAGTGGGTAAAGTTATCAAGCCTCACACCTTGAGCACGCTGGGCCAGCGTCACAATCTTTTCAAGATCTACGCGTTCTCTCACTAACTCTGCAACGTCGACGAAAAACTGACGCGGCAAAAGCGTCTCGTTCTTCATCTGATGAATCTG
>CAZJXY010000318.1:0-4874 GCA_964549925.1 uncultured Bdellovibrionales bacterium
GCGCCCTCCGGGATTAGGGGTAATTTTAGTGGGGGATAACCCAGCCTCCCAGGCGTACGTTGCGACTAAAGAGAAGGTCGCTAAGCGGGCTGGTATTGTCAGTTTTGAAGTGAAGTTGCCTAAAGAGGCCAGTAAGTCCGAGGTTGAGCATGCAATCTTAAGACTCAATCAAGATCCGAATGTGGATGGCATCTTAATGCAGCTTCCGCTTCCAAAAGGGTTAAATAGTGATGAGTTAATAGATAAGATCGATCCAGCTAAAGATGCCGATGGATTGCATTCTTTGAATCAAGGTTTCTTGATGCGCGGACTTCCTGGGGTAAAGCCTTGCACTCCATTAGGGGTAATGACGTTGATTGATTTGGCACTTGGGCCATCTGCCGGCTCGCTAGACGGCGCGAAATTTGGCGAGATTCAACCGGTCAACCTCCAGGGGAAAAGGGCAGTGGTTGTGGGTCGATCGATTCTGGTGGGAAAACCTGTTGCCCTAATGTTGCTTGAGAGAAACGCAACGGTTAGCGTGATTCACTCAAAAACCAAAGATCCTGAGCGGATCGCTGCCGAAGCAGAAATCTTGGTCGCTGCAGTAGGGGTGCCGGGGTTGGTAAAGGGTGAATGGGTAAAACCTGGAGCGACTGTGATTGATGTTGGTATTAATCGCACTGCCGACGGGAAACTTACCGGGGACGTGGATTTTGAAGCGGCGCGTAAACGAGCTGCCTTCATTACCCCAGTCCCGGGAGCAGTTGGTCCGATGACTGTGGCTATGTTGATTCACAACACGTATCTCAACTTTTTAAAGAAGATGTAATTTTAATCAGGTGAATTAAATGAGTGAGAATTTAAAACGCACTCCGCTTTATGATTGCCACCTTGCGGCCGGTGGAAAGATGGTTGGCTTTGCCGGTTGGGAGATGCCGATCCAATACAGCGGAATAGTCAGTGAACATAACGCCGTGCGAATGAACATGGGGCTTTTTGATGTGAGCCACATGGGGGAGATCTTTGTTACTGGCCCAGAAGCCGAAAAAGCGCTGGATTTTTTGACCTGCAATGATGTGCGCAGCTTGACCGACGGTAAGGCGCAGTACACGGCTATTATCAACGAAAAGGGCGGTTTGGTTGACGATGTTATCATTTATCGGTTTTCGCCGACGCGCTATCTCCTTTGCGTGAATGCCTCTAACACCGACAAGGATTTTCACTGGCTAAAATCCCAGAATAAGTTCAATGCAACTGTAGAGAATCGAAGTTCCGAGTACGGGCAAGTAGCGATTCAGGGGCCACTTGCGGTTGGATTAGTGGAGAAAGCCATCGGTCGCGCGGTTGGCAGCGAGATTAAATATTTTCATTTCGCCCAAGCCAAGCTTTTTGGGATCGATGTTATTCTCGCGCGTACCGGTTACACGGGAGAGGATGGTTTTGAAATCTTCACTCCTTGGAATCGCGCGGCAGAGATCTGGAATGGACTATTCGAGCTTGGAGATGCCGAACTGCTTGAGCCAGCAGGTTTGGGCGCGAGAGATTCACTCCGACTGGAAGCTTGCTTGCCGCTTTACGGACATGAGCTGAGTGACGATTGGACTGCGATCGAGTCGGGACTAGGCTGGATAGTAAAGCCCGAGAAAAAGGGTGACTTCCTCGGAAGATCCGTCCTAGAAAAGCAGAAAAAGGAGGGATCCCCGAGATCTTTAGTTGGGATCTTTATTCAAGATTCAGGGATAGCCCGCCAGGGGGACAAGATTGTGGTGGAGGGTAAGGAGGTTGGGGTAGTTACAAGTGGAACCAAAACCCCATACCTAAACCAAGCACTCGCTCTTGCGCTTGTGGATAGTAAGTATAAAGCTCTGGGAACAAAGGTTAATGCGCTGGTAAGGGGCCGGGAGCTAAAGTCTGAAGTTGTGCGGACTCCATTCTATAAACGTGCGGTTTAAAATCGGGTCTGTTACGGCAAGATCTCTGGAACTTCGCTTTCCTACGCGCTAGAGTGGCGCCGTCTTTTTACTGGATTTTAGGGATTAAGCATGGAATTTCCGGCAGAACTTAGATACACAAAAGATCATGAATGGGTAAGACTAGAGGGTGATACGGCAGTAGTTGGCATCACTGCGTTTGCGCAAAAGGAACTCGGCGACATTGTCTTCATCGATCTTCCCGCCAAGGGAAAAACCTTAAAGCAAGGGGACACGCTTTGTGTTGTTGAATCAACCAAAGCCGCGTCTGATGTTTACGCTCCGATCAGCGGTACAGTAACTGCGTCAAATGATGGATTAAGCTCTGCCCCTGAGCAGGTGAATAAAGAGCCATACAAGGGTGGATGGATGGTCAAGCTCGGTAACATAAAAAAGGAAGAGTTTGGCATGCTACTTAGCGTTGATCAGTACCGTGAACTGGTCGGTGAGCATTAAGCTTAGGCGCTGAACAGCAATTTCACCGTAGGATAAGAATTGTATCGGTAGTTTGGGGAGGAGATTTATGTACGAAGGGAACGCTGCAATGAAGGATGTTGAAGAGGATATCGCGATAACTGAGTCTGAAGCTTTCGCCAAGCGCCATATCGGACCGGGTGATGCAGAAGTTCAAGCGATGTTGCAAACTCTAGGCGTAGGTAGCTTAGAGGAGTTGTCTCAAAAGACAGTGCCGAATCAGATCCTTTCCAATAAGCGCCTGAATCTTCCCCCGGCGTTAAGTGAAGAGGGGGTAATGAAGGAACTTGAAAGCATAGCAGAGCGAAACCAAACCTTTCGCTCATACATTGGGATGGGTTTTAGCGGTACGATTACACCGGGAGTAATTCTCCGAAACATTATGGAGAATCCTGGTTGGTATACCCAGTACACTCCCTATCAAGCTGAGATATCGCAGGGAAGGCTAGAGGCGCTTCTAAACTTTCAAACTTTGATCTCAGATCTTACTGCTCTTCCGATCTCAAACGCATCGGTTCTAGATGAGGCTACCGGAGTTGCTGAGGCCATGGCGCTCGGCTTTAGAGTTAAGGGAGTGGAAGGAAAAAACAAGTTTTTTGTAGATAAGGGCTGCCATCCGCAAAATGTTGCGGTGGTAAAAACCCGAGCTGAGTACATGGGGATTGAAGTTATCGAAGGGAATTTTAGCAGCGCCAAGCTCGATCCTTCATACTTTGGTGCTTTAGTACAGTATCCTGCAACTAATGGAGAGATCTATTCTTACGATCAATTCGCAGCTGCGATTCATGGGGTCGACGGAATTTTGGTTGTGGCTGCGGATCTATTGGCCTTGACGCTACTTCGCGCTCCAGGTGAATTTGGTGCGGATATATGCGTCGGAAATAGCCAACGATTCGGTGTGCCGCTTGGGTTTGGCGGACCACATGCTGCGTTTTTTGCCTGCAAGGATGAATTAAAGCGCCAGCTACCGGGCCGGCTAATCGGGGTCTCGAAAGATAGTAACGGTAGGCCGGCCTTACGTTTGTCTTTACAGGCTCGTGAACAGCATATTCGCAGGGAAAAGGCCACAAGTAATATCTGCACAGCTCAAGTACTTCTGGCGATTATGACCTCAATGTACGCCGTTTACCATGGTCCGAAAGGACTTCGTGCTATCGCAGAAAGAGTGCATGCACATACAGCGACTCTTGCTTCGGCTCTTACGAAAAGAGGTGTTAACGTCCTGACCAAGGAATTCTTTGATACGATTTGCTTTAAGCCCAAAGATGATTCGGCCAAGCTTTTGACCAGAGCTCGGAACAAACGCATTAATCTTAGAGTAGTTGGTCAGGGAGTTTTTGGAGTCTCGTTGGACGAGACAGTTTTGCCTGAGGATATCGAAGATTTAATCGGAGTGATCTCCGGCGATCGAGCGGCGGAATATGCTCCTTCTTCAAATGAAGTAATTTCGAATTCACATAAGCGTACTTCCGCATATCTTACACACGCTGTGTTTAATTCCTATCATTCTGAAACAGAGATGCTGCGCTACATAAAGCGCTTGGAATCAAAGGATCTCTCTCTTGGTGTAGCAATGATTCCGCTTGGATCTTGCACCATGAAATTAAACGCGACGGCTGAGATGATCCCGGTAACCTGGCGCGGGTTTAATGCGTTGCATCCTTTCGCTCCGCTTGATCAAGCCAAAGGGTACTTGGAGCTCTTTCGATCGCTTGAAAAGATGCTTTGTGAAATCACCGGATTTAGCGCGGTGTCATTGCAGCCGAACGCGGGCTCCCAAGGCGAGTACGCTGGATTGTTAGCTATCCGTGCATTTCAAAAGAGCAAAGGGGAAGCGCATAGAAATATCTGCTTAATCCCATCTTCTGCGCATGGAACAAATCCCGCCAGTGCGGCCATGCTTGGTTTGGATGTAGTGGTGGTTGAATGCGATGAAAGAGGGAATATAAATGTCGGAGATCTTAAGGCTAAGGCTGAAGCTCATCGAGAGAAGCTTTCTTGCTTGATGGTAACTTATCCTTCAACCCACGGTGTGTTCGAAGAAAGCATTAAGGAAGTTTGCGAGATAGTTCATCAGAATGGCGGCCAGGTCTATATGGATGGCGCAAACATGAATGCTCAAGTTGGACTCTGCAGCCCGGGTAGTATCGGCGCAGATGTGTGCCACTTAAATCTGCATAAAACTTTCTGTATCCCACATGGTGGCGGAGGTCCAGGAGTTGGTCCAATTGGAGTAGCAGCACATTTAGCTCCATTTTTGCCGGGCCATTTTGCCTTGCCCGGTTCTGAGTCGACATCTGGAGGCGTTGGCCCGGTTGCTTCAAGCCCATGGGGCTCATCTAGTATACTTCCGATTCCGTACGCTTACATCCGCATGATGGGGGCAGACGGACTGAAAAAGGCGACGCAGATTGCAATTTTGAATGCAAACTATGTGGCTAAAAAATT
>CAZJXY010000319.1:0-4865 GCA_964549925.1 uncultured Bdellovibrionales bacterium
GCCATAGGATCCCATGTCATGAAGCAGAAAATCGGAGTATGGTTTTATCAGCTTATTTCGTAGCCCCGGTTCGACTACACTATCAGACGAAGTAGTGAATCTCGGGGTATGACATCCGGCACAGCCTATGTTTTTAAAGATCTGTTCCCCGGTCATTCCTGATTTTGGCATCTGCGGAGGAGCCGCAAGAAAGCGTTGATAGTCTGAAATCTTTTCAATAAAAAAGGATCCGGCAGCATCGGGTAGATCTTCCGGGTCCGCTACTGTATCGCAGATGGCCAAATTGCCAGCGTTTCCCTGTGGAGCATTCTCATTCGGGAAAAGGGCGTTGGTAATTCCTTGCTCATTTAACGCTGCATCGCCCGAAAACGTGAGCGTAGTGGAGACTTGGGCTTTCCACCCGAACCTTCCGACACTCATCACCCCCGGTGGATCTTCTTCGGCGTGAACCCAGTGGATTCGTCCGCTGATCCCTGGCGGAGGGAATACCACCTTTTCCTTAATACTTCTCTCCGGGATTGCTTCGATTAACCCAAGACCGAAGACATTAGTAGTTGATCGCACCGTTTCAACGTTTGAAGCGATGTTCGCCGGAAATCCACTTGCTACGGACGGCACTACTTCGCCGCATATTGACGGGTCAGGGAGATTTAATTCCAATCCGATATTTTGCCCCTGAAGCAACGACCCTCCAAGTTGAGTCAGCGGATCAAATGTCCCAGATAGGTCTACACGACCGAAGCGTTTAACCGTAGAACAAACGCTACAAAAGCTTGAGGCTCCACCGTTATCGTGGCAGTCATTGCACCCACGAGCATTAAACGCTGGACCCAATCCTTCTTGTCTGGAAAATTCATGGGTAAAAGCGGCCTTTCCATTGTTGAATCGATCGAGTTGGTCCGTGGAGAGCCCTTTGATCGGTTCTCCTGCCTTAGGTTGAAGAACGGGAATTGGCTGATGGGCGATCAGTTGAGAAGCGGATCCTGTTGATGCCGGCTGACTTAAGCTATTGATTTGCTGCAAAATTGAGGCAACTTCGCCTGACGAAAGTATTGGTGTCGCTGGGGAATATTCCACTTGAAAAAGCAGCGATCCAACTAAGAACGAAAGGAAAGTCTGAACGGAGACCCTACCAAAGACCATAACCTGACCTCCACTAACCGACCCACCCAATAGGTGTTATCGGGGTTTCGTGTCAGAGTGATGCATTCAGTTCGAGATATCTGAGATGCGTGTTAGCGCCTATAACCCCACAGGATGCCAAGTAGTTTTGACCTCCTGTGTCTCGCGTATGAGATAAGGAGACTGAGCTTCTTCGCTAGTCCAATCAACTTCCTTCATCTCTAAGACCCGCTTTACGTTTAAAGGACAAGGCTGAGCACACGCGAATCTCCTCAGTGGAAGAAAGAGTGCTCTTACCCACTTGTCGAGGAGCAGCAAGCGATCGCTTTTTTTCTTCAAATCCTGCCCTAATTTTGACTTCAGGTGACGTTGCATAGTGTGTATTTTAAGGACCAGTTAAAAACAGTTGTATTTTTAATCCCGATTTAAACCAGTAATAAGGATGGATTTACCGAGTATAATGGCAAACAAAACCATGGGACCTCTCACTCCTTGGAGGGGGAGCAACCGAAGAGACAACGAGCTTATTCTAGAGCTTCTCAATTAGTTAGCTGAATTACTGCTCCACCCGGGGGATCGGCACGGGCCGCTTTGCCGTAACGATCTCATAAATAACCCGTGCTGCATTAGCTTCTCCGAAGACAACGCTGTCTACCAGCGGGACAAGAGCCTTTGCTTGAGGACCGTGCAACACAAGACACGAATGAACGTTTGCATTTCTGTTCAAAGCGAGCATGGCCATATCGTTCTTGCTGTCTCCAACTACTACAACTCTGGCATTGGGTGCACCGACGATGTACGCCTCAACAGCGCGATCCTTTTCCACACTCGGGGCAGTTATCTCAATATTACCCTGCCCCAAATCCACGTAACGAAAATTCCTGATAGTGTTAAGTTGGGGGACACGTTTAGAGTGCTGATCAATGCAGCGACCAATCTGCAATCTTAGCTCTCCCTCAATCGATTCGAACAAAGACTGATGATTCTTAGCAGATAGTTTGAGGGCCTTACGGTCCTCGTTGGTGAAGTTCCACCAGTCAATGCGAGAACCGCCTTGCAAGACATCGAAACTCAAATTCGTGTGCTCCCCACTGCCGGCCGGAACTATTTCGACGCCAAATTGCTCCTTTATTCGGCGGGCAATCGGGGTGAAGCCAAATTCTCCGTTAAGATCTCGTTTATCCCCATAGAAGAGCGCGCTGAGCTCATTCATGGCTACCCGCTCATCCTCGGACATCAGCAGAAGCTGTGGTACGCCTGTTTCATCCAATCGGAAGGAGCCCTTCTCGTAAATTACACCGACTTTTACATCAGATGGAATGCTATTTAAAAGCGGTTCTATCTCTTTTAAAGGTTTGCCAGTTGGTCCCACCGTAATCTCAACTCCCACCGACTGCAAAAGCCTAAACGCTTCAATTGTATCCTCAGGAAGGTTAGTAAATCCCTCTCTGGTGATCGTTCCATCTACGTCAAAGCATGCGTGTGTTACTCCAGAAAAAAATGCGCTTAATTCACCAAGATTGTCCTTGTGAAGGAACTGAGATCGAAGGCTAGAGATTAGATTTAAATCTTTTATGTCAGCAGGCTGGCCAGAGTTAATCGCCACGTCGACACGGTGGCTCGCTCCAACTAGCTGATCTAGGTCGTGTAAAACCCGTTCATAAAAATGCTCCTTCCCCGCCTCGTCTGACTTGGACCGAAGCACCTCGTTCTTGGCATCCATTAGCACTCCTACGGTAGACACTTACAACAGTTACTCGAGTTATGCCAATTTCCAAGTCGCAGGAATCATCATTTATCCGTCACTACAATCTTAGTTATAACCCCACAGGATGCCAAGTAGTTTTGACTTCCTGTGTCTCGCGTATGAGATAAGGAGACTGAGCTTCTTCGCTAGTCCAATCAACTTCCTGAATCTCTAAGACCCGCTTTACGTTGAGTGCAGCATGCTGGCGCACGTCCTTTTGCTGATCCTTGGATAGCGATGAAAGCACCACCGCATTGATATCCATATGAGAGGCGAATTGCTGCAGTAACTCTTCCTTAAAGCCGGTTAGCACATTTATCACTCCACCCGGAAGGTCCGAACCATGTAACACCTCTGCAAAAGTAATGGCCGAAAGCGGATTACTCTGAGATGCGAGTACTATTACAGCATTTCCTCCGCAAACTACCGGGATAACAGTAGAGATTAAACCGAGCAGCGCGCTCCCCTCAGGCGCTATAACCCCGACAACACCCATAGGTTCTAATAGGGAAAAATTAAAATGCGCAGATGACACTGGATTTACCGAGCTAAAAAGCTGCTGATATTTATCAGCCCAGCCGGCGTAATAAACTAGGCGATCGATCGAAAGATTGACCTCTGCAATAGCTTCACGATTGCTCACTCCCTGTGACTCAAGCTCAGAGACAAACTGCTCCCGTCTCCCTTCCATCACCTCAGCAATCCGATAAAGGATCTGTCCACGATTAAAGGCGCTCTTTCCGGACCAACTCGTAAATGCTTTTCTTGCGGCCACTACAGCATCTCGTAAGTCCTTTCGTGAGGCTTGACAGAGATTCACCTCAAGAGACTTATCCGGGCTTTCGAATTTAAAAAATCTGCCGGATTCAGTTCTCGGAAACTCCCCGCCCACGTAAAGTTTGTAAGTTTTCTTGATCGCCTGACGCTCGCTCTCTTCTGTCCGCAATTGATTCGCAGTTGAGGATTCAAGCCCGCTTTTTAGTTCTCTAACTTTACTCATCTATTCCCCCTAGTTTAATTCAACGTAGGCTTCTAACCCGTGCAATCCCCCTTCTCTGCCAACGCCGCTCTCTTTGTAGCCGCCAAATGGAGCTGTCGGATCGAACTTATTGTAGGTATTTGCCCACACCACCCCAGCCCGTAGCTTATTGCTGAGCTTAAATACCTTTGAACCTTTATCACTCCACACACCAGCGGAGAGTCCATAAGGGGTGTTATTTGCTTTCTCCAATACCTCTTCGGGCGTACGGAACGTCTGCACGGTCAAAACCGGACCAAAGATCTCTTCTTGCACAATCTTATGAGACTGCGCCGCGTTTAGAAATAACGACGGTCTACACCAAAATCCCTTTGAAGGAACGGAGCACTTAGTTTGGAAAAGCTCGGCGCCCTCCTCTACTCCTAATTTAAGATACCCTTCGATCTTTTCGAGTTGAGCTTTGGAATTAATCGCTCCGATGTCGGTATTTTTATCAAGCGGACTTCCTACGATTAAAGTTTCCATTCGATCTTTTAACTTTCGGATAACTTTATCGTGCACTGATTCCTGTACAAATAACCTGGAACCGGCGCAGCACACATGACCTTGATTGAAAAATATTCCGTTAACTATACCTTCAACTGCCTGATCGATGGCCGCATCTTCGAATATAATATTCGCGGCCTTACCGCCGAGTTCAAGGGTGTATTTCTTTGATGTTCCAGAGAGCGCGCGTTGAATGATTTTCCCAACCTCTGTGGACCCTGTGAAAGCAATCTTATCGACACCTGGATGATTCACAATTGCAGCACCGGTTGCTCCCGCGCCGGTTACGATATTTACTACCCCCTCCGGAACGCCCGCTTCTTCGATGATCTCAGCAAGTTTCAGGGCCGTTAGCGGCGTTGTCTCGGCAGGTTTTAGCACTACTGTGTTTCCGCAAGCTAGCGCCGGGGCAATCTTCCATGCAGCCATAAGTAGAGGGAAGTTCCATGGAATGATCTGTCCTGCTACACC
>CAZJXY010000320.1:0-4840 GCA_964549925.1 uncultured Bdellovibrionales bacterium
CACTGATGAGCTCGTGTTGCAAGATCGGCGGCTGATCGAACGAAACGGTAAGCTTCCGAACCCTAAGCTGTCACTGACTCGGAGTTTCTCCCGAATTTACAAATAGCCCAGAGTCTGAGCACGCTGGTTAAAAAAACCTGAAACTACTCAGACAGTCTTACCGCTGGGTCGGTGGCGCCATTGTTAGAGAGTGCCTCCGCCGGGCAGTAGCAGTAGTGCTGCCCATCGTATAGCGGAAGTTCGCAGTGGGCAGGACAGTTATCACTTGTCTGGGCTTCTCTGCATCCGGGAATCTCGCTGCAGTTATGGCCGTTCTCCTGCTTCCTACAGCCATGGTCACACACAGAACCGCTAGTTACATGCGGCTTGATCTGCTGAGCCTCAGCAAGATTCCAATAACAAGCACTAAGTAAAATCAAACCGAAGGTAAAACAATTTCTGCACTTAATTCTCATAAACTCTCCCTGGTTAATCACAGTTCTATAGATGTTATGAGCTTAAGCGCCAAGTAGTCTCCCAACTTTGCACAGCGGGTCTAATTTGAACACCTAATATCGTCGTCTCAACCAGAGTAAGCGAGCTTTTCTCTCCTATTATTTCAGCTGGTTACAGACTTAAATGGCAAATAATACCATTTTTTAGTTACTATGTTTCGATCTACAATGCCCCTCTTATAACTGCTTTGAGTGGCGTTGAAATCAGCCCGAACTCAATATGACAGCCATTCTCCTTGACGCAATTCGTCGTCTGTATTAAATCACCATAATCGGATTTATCAACAACTTCAAGTTATGCAAAGTCGAGTAACAACCGCGAGGAGCGTTAGGACCCGCAGATCTCACGCTTTCCAGGATCTAACTTTTCAAAAAAGCAATTGTTTGGAAAATCGGTAAGGATTATATCGACCCCCTTGGACGACAATCGTTCCCATCCCTCCGGGGTATCGTCGGCTGTGCCTGAAACGCGGATTAAAATCTTAACTCCCATACTGCGAGCCAGCTTCACAAGCGAGGGAGTCAGCCAGCTTTCATCCGCCTGAATTATGGCTGGACTTAAACTCAGCATACTGACGAATCCTTGGGCGTCATTCGCGCGTGGTAAAGTTGCCACTTCCGGAAACTCTTCTCGCACCAACTTTAAGATCTCAATATTTTGGCACTGAATAATTGTGCGCTGAAGGGCCGAGAGAGATTTGGCGCTTTCGATCACACGTCTTATCATCGCTGCGGTGGGTTTTTTGAGATCTAATTGAAGCAACGAATCTGAGTGAACCACAAGTTTTAGCGCCTCTTCTAATCTAGGGACTTCATATCCTTGCGGGAGCACTCGTAACATCGCAACTCTCTCGGAACTCAACGCAGAAAACGACTGATCAATAAGATCGTCACTTTCTAAGATTCTATCGGGAAGAATCCGTTGATCGTGATACAAGAATAATCCTCCATCCCTAGATTGACGCACATCCACCTCAATCAGGGCGATCCCCTGATCAATCGCCTGCTTGATTGAACCAATTGAGTTTTGCTCACCGCTTTGCGGATTGCCACGATGAGCAGAGGCAATTTTCAGTGGAGACTCCCGTCGCAATAGTTCCGTTAAAGGGGAATGAGAAGAGGCGCTACTTTGGAGGCATCCTACCAAAAAAATAGAAACGCAGAGTAAACAAAGTATACGCACCTTGAGATGATTTTGAGTCGTTAGTCTCAACTAGGCATCCTTCAACTTCAATCTGGTTAACGATGTGCCTTGAATTAGGATAGAAAACAGCACCGTTATGTATGTAGAAACCACCAATAGATCGTGATGTTCAATTAAGGGCAACGAAAGCGCTAAGGCCACAGAAATTCCACCGCGTAAACCTCCCCAGGTAAGAATCTTAACTGTGCCGGGGGCAAAATTCCGCCACTTACTCATAAAGGTTATGGGGATCCAAACACTAAGCCATCTACCCGCCAAAACCGCGATAATCGAAGCCAACCCCGCAACGACATAATATGATTTAATCGAGAGCGCGATAATTTCAAATCCAATTAACATGAAAAGCACCGCGTTTAGAAACTCATCCGTGAGCTCCCAAAACATATCTAAGTGCCTTCTGGTCGTTTCAGACATGGCGAACATCCGCCCTTGATTTCCCACGATTAACCCGGCAACAACCGTGCATATCGGTGCCGATACATGCAGCACCTCAGCTAATGAGTAACTCCCAGCGGCGAGCGTAAGTGTCAGAAGAACTTCAACAGCGTAAGAATCAACCGTTTTTAACATCCGATAAGTTACCCACCCTAGCGTCAATCCGAGAATTGTGCCGCCCGAGACTTCTCGAAACAGAGTTGATGCAACAGAGATTACCGAAGCGTCTCCATTAAAAGCCAGTGCCGAGATGGTTAAAAAAACCACGACTCCAATGCCATCATTAAAGAGAGCCTCTCCAGAAATAATTGTCTCTAAATTCTTCGGAACTCCGGCCTTTCGCAAGATGCCCAAAACCGCTATCGGGTCAGTCGGCGAAATCAGTGCACCAAAGACCAAAGCAAGCATGAATGGCATATCTATGCCGATCCAGCCGGCAAAAACCCAGTAGAGAGAACCAGTTAAAACACAGGCAAGAACAACTCCCAACGTCGCAAGAACCGCGATCACTACCTTTTCAAGATGAAGATCCTCAAAATTTATATGAAGTGCCCCAGCAAACAGCAGAAATGAAAGCATGCCGTGAAGCAGTAAGGAATCAAAATCAAGTTCGCGAATAAGATTGGCCGGCCCAGTCAAGTTGATTAGCCCAGTCTCACTAATTCCAATCAAGATCAGAGAGATCCCGAGGCTCACGCTCATAATTCCAATTGCAGGCGGTAATCGCAGGAAATGGTGATTAATAAAGGCGCTAAATGACGCTGCAAGAAGAAGGAGGCTAATTGTTAGAAGCGACATTTAAAATAACCTATACGATAGACCTTATATGACTCAGAAAGGCTAGTTTGAATCCCCAAAAGACATCCGGTATCCCTAACAAGAGATCTTCTCACTTGCAGCGATTCCCTGCATAACGCAAGTGGGATTAAACTCTGTATTGCTGCCATTTAACTATATATTACAAAAAAACCACTCAACTCCAAGACTTTTCCCTCGAATACTTAGTGGGGAAAGAACAAACGATCGGTTCAGGTCTTGTCTTGCCTCGGCCCAACCTCTCCCACTTTAGGGGTAGGGATTTAATAAACCATGGAAACCAGAGAGGAACTCAAGATGAATGAAATTAACAACACAAATGCAGCGCTTTCCACAGCGCAATATAACGCACTGACCACGGGAACAATTGCGGGAAATCAAGGGGCCAAGATCTTGATTCATCCCGCTCTGCAGGGTTTAGGTGATCTTAGCTCTAACCTTGCTCTCGCCGAACCAAGCGCTCAAGCTAACAACGACGTGCTTGGACAAACGCTGCTAGACGGCACACCGAGGCAACAAGAACGGCTGATTATTGACGCGCTCATTCGCACTTTAAATGTAATTTTAACCTTAGTCACAAAGGTGGTCGATCTAATTAGCCAGAAAGCTGGAAATACTTCAGACGGCCAAGTTAGCCCAGCCGGATCCTCGCAAAGCGGAGCTTCGGGTACCAACACTACAACCGGAGCAGGATCGCAGACGGGCTCTACTGATGCGACAACTGGTTCGGCAACCGGAACCGGGTCATCGACTGGAGCTTCATCAACCGCTCCTACTGATGGCACGACACCGAGTTGGACCGATGATCTAAAGGGGGTTGGCGAGCAAGGCAAATCCTTCCTCGATGGTGCTAAGGAGCTAATCTCCCAATTTTCCGACGTGGCAATAGCGATTGGCGCCATCCTTCTCGGAAAGGGGACGGGAATTATGAAGCTTGGAAAGGGTCTATTTAAGAACGCTAAAAAGATCTTTAAGACCCTCTCTAAAGGTGCAGGAAAACTTTTCTCGAAGGGGAAGGATTTTTTTAAGGACACCTTTGGAGGAATTATTGAAGGTGGAAAGTCCCTGCTCAAAAAAATTTTCTAGTCACCTTGAATCGTAACGACCACCCTCCGCGGCTGCCAGCTCACAACCCACTTCTTCAAACGGCCGCCGCGGAGTCTTTTTTTGGTCAAATTCACGGGAATATCGATATATTCGCCGCGTTGACATAACCTCTTAATCTAGCTACCTTTCATGTTGTTTTATCTTTCTAGTGCTTGGAATTCTGGCCCGCTTGGGCCTTTATGTTTTCTTAAAGCCCTGGAACAACTTAACAATTACGCTTAGTAGGCAGTTGGGCCGTTAGCTCAGTCGGTAGAGCAACTGGCTTTTAACCAGTGGGTCGCAGGTTCAATTCCTGCACGGCTCACCACCCGATTTCCCCTACCAAGTTTAGTCTCAGTTTGGATCTGTCGAGATCATGCGCCAAGCAAAAGGGCTGATAAAACTAGTTGTAAGCGCCCTGATGCTATGGGTAGCGCTGCGCTTCATAAGCGTAAAGGACCTCGAAGCTACTCTATCCTCTGTTCCTGTCTCAACGGTGCTCCTTGTAATCCTCGGTTATTTTGCCGGACAGATTCTAAGCTCATTTAAGTGGTGGTGCT
The DNA here is from genome assembly GCA_964549925.1 of uncultured Bdellovibrionales bacterium. Lineage (GTDB taxonomy): Bacteria > Bdellovibrionota_C > UBA2361 > UBA2361 > J135 > CAZJXY01. The sequence continues at coordinate 4,596 of CAZJXY010000320.1, forward strand.
TAGCCCGTTCCGGGGGGAAAATTACAGTCTCCTACCTTACTGCGCTAAAGGCATACTTTGTCGGGATGTATGTGAATTGCTTTGCCGGGTTCGGTACACTCGGTGGTGATGTAACCCGCGGTGTACTAATCGGAAATAGCGAGTCAGCAAGAACTGAGGGTGTATTTTCTGTAGTAGCCGATCGAGTGCATGGGTTATTGGTGTTGTCTCTGATCGCTTTCGTTTCGATCGCTCTGTTTAAAGCT
>CAZJXY010000321.1:0-4838 GCA_964549925.1 uncultured Bdellovibrionales bacterium
TTATTTATCCCATACATCGTAAGAGGGGTGAGGAACTGCTCCTCTGAAACCGCACCGGCGCTTTGCTTTTCAGCCAAAGAGGGCATTCCATAAACGGCTATGGTGCTTGGGAATAAAAACTTAACCGCACGTTTTTGCTTTAAGGTGTGCTCGCGCGCGAGATTCAATAATCCAAGAGTTCCATCGACATTTAATTGGTGTGCGCGCACCGGATTTTTCTCTGATCCGGTGGAGAGAACTGCAGCTAGATGAAAAATCGAGTCAAAGCAGTATTTGGTTTGAAGCTCGGACAATAACTCTTGGTTTAGGATATCAGCTTGATAGGCGTGTTTTACTTTGCTTTTTAGTTTGAGCTCGAGCGGATTTATGTCTAAGGCAATCAAGTCCCAGGCAGAAGTTTCGGAGAGCGTCTCGATTAAGGCATGACCCATCTCCCCATTTGCGCCGGTAATAAAGGCTGTTCGTTTAGACATAATACTTCCCCAACTTCAAATGATCGTGGCTATAAAACAACGCCGGAGACGGTAACAAAATTGGGGAATAATTGGTATGCCAAGGGCCAAAAAGGGAAGTACTAGAGTAATTAAGTTATTGATATATCTAATAATTACTCGGCGACTTCAGATGTCCCTGCTCTTGATGGGTGAGGGGAGATCTGTACGCCGCAGCCTTGATCCTCGGCTCCCATGGCTGACGGGTGTTCATTCTCCAATTTGACCAACTGAGCTAGGGTCTTACTTTGAAGTACGGCATCAATTGAAGTTTTTAAATCCATCCAAACTCCTCGCAGCGCGCAAGATGAGCCGGCCTGACATCGGCCTTCGATATCAATCGGATCATGTTCGCAGATAACTTCGAAGGTATCACCCTCGGTAGATTGTAGGATTTGTTTTAAAGTGATCTTATCGGGGGTCTCAGCCAAGAGATAACCTCCATGGGGGCCGCGAGCACTGGTGATAACGCCGCCCTTTCTTAGGCGCTGCAAAATCTGATGGGTGTATTCAAGAGAGATCTTTGATGAGTTAGCAATATCGACAGCCCCAATCGGCCCGGAATCAGCGCGCTTTGCAAGATGTAGACAGCACAGGATTCCGTACTCGCCCCATTTCGTAATTCTCATACTTAGCTCCTACGTTTAAGACTGTAAGTTGTGATAGACGCTTTGTACGTCATCATCCTCTTCTAAGGCTGAAATAAGATCTTCGACCTCTTTCGCTTGGTCAGCGCTAAGCGTGAGGTAACTTGACGGGATACGCTGTAAACTTGAATTTTTAACCTCGATCTTTTGCCTCTCTAAGGCCTGCTGCATATCTCCGAAGCTCTCAAAGCTGCAATATAATAGTAACCCATCTTCGGCCTCAAAGATATCTTCAAGTCCGTGGTCTATCATCTCTAGCTCAAATTCGTCTAAATCCCCGCTCGGCTGCGCGATAGTGAATACGCCGCGGCGCTGGAAAAGGTAAGAAAGGGAACCTGTTGTGCCGAGGCTTCCGCCATGACGGGTAAGGATTGATCTTACGTTTGCCACGGTTCGAGTCGGGTTATCGGTTGCGGTTTCAATCACTACCGCGATGCCGTGCGGGGCGTAGCCTTCATACACCACTTCATCCATTGAAGCCGAGTTTTTCTCACTGGCGCGCTTGATTGCCGCCTCGATCCTATCTTTCGGCATATTTAGCTGCCTGGCGTTTTGCACGGCAGCGCGAAGGCGCGGATTAGTGTCCGGATCACCCCCACCACGCCTCACGGCGAGTGCAATTTCATTCCCAAGTTTAGTGAATGCCTTTGCGGTTTTTGCCCAGCGGGCAAACATGCGGTCTTTTCGCTTTTCAAATATCCGGCCCATAGGGGAGAAAGGTTATCACTGCACCGTAAAAAAGTGCAACTTTTGAGATGGCTGCTATAGCTCTTTCTGCAGATGCAGTTTCCCCTGACAGCTCAAAATCACGCGCTTTTTCTCCCGAACTGTTTCTAGATGAACCTGCTTCCCCCAAATTTTGCTCAAATTCTCCATCGTGGCCCTGGCTTTCTCCAGATCGAGCTCCCGACCATCAGTATCATGCTTTAAATAAAGTTCGCCGCGGCCATTGTGGTTAGCGTTAACGATACTAAGGATAGGCTGGCCGCGATTAGTCAAAGTCTCTAAAATTTTGTCTTTGACATCTTTAAATACCTGCTCTCTCTTTTGAGGGGTATCTTCGTCTTTCTCATAAGAGATTAAACCGCGCCTCTCTGCAAAATCTTTGGTCAAAAAATGATCGAGAAAGGTTATGTCATTGTGCGATGCTCTAACTTCAAAAATCTTAGTTCTCCCGTCTCCACCGGCAAGGTTTGTTCGCTCCTCAATATCCCGAAACAGTTCGATTCCAAGGCGGTAGGGATTAATTTGCCCCGGCATAGCGTGCACCACCGAGGAATGTCTGTCGCAGTAATCGACTATCTCAGAGGGAACCAGCATCTCAGCGGTCATAAGTTTGGCGTGCCAATACGCCGCCCAGCCTTCATTCATGATCTTGGTCTGCGCCTGTGGCAGAAAGTAATAGGCTTCATCTCGCACAATTGACAAAACATCGCGCTGCCAGTCCTCTAAGTTTGCGTGCTCGATTAAAAAGCGCAAAGCATCCCGTTGCGGGAATGGCGGGTAGCTCCATTGCGCTTTCTCACTCTGAACTGCGGCACTCGATCTTGCCGGCTGAGGAAAAGGCGCAATTAGGTTTTCAAGTGAGCGGCATGTGTCGATCCACCGTTCCACGGTGTCGACGCCGTGGAGATCCATGTGTTGCCTTATACGCGTTGAATGATTCCCCATCTGATCTAGCATCTTTCGATTGGTATGGGCGAAAAATAGATTGTTTTTAAAAAAATCAGCATGCCCACAGACGTGAGCCATTACGAGCTTTTGCTCCAACGCAGAGTTAGATGAGAGCAGATATGCGACCACCGGCTCGGTGTTGACGACTAACTCGTAAATTTTAGAGCCCTGGTATTCATAACTTTTATTTAGCTTGTCGGCTTCAAGTGCAAAGCGCCAATGCGGATAGCGCGTTGGAAAGCCGTCTCTTGCAGCGATGATATTTAGCTCGCGCACGGAGACCGGTTCGTAAATCACCGGGGAGAAATCAAGCCCGTTTGATCGCGCTACGGCTTCAACCTCCTTCTGCATCTGCAGCAGGTCTTCCCGAGTAACGGTCGGTGTAAGGTTTCGCAAAACCTCGGTTGGCTTCTGTTCCTGCTGCCCTGCGTCCATAGTTAGGACCGGATCGTAGCATTGAGGGGGTGGTTAGCTAAGTTTATTCTACTTCTGCCCAGGTCCTTTTCATTTGGTTCGACCTAACGAATATCAGCGCTGGGATAGAATTGTTGAAACTTTTCGCGGATCGAGTGAATCGAAACATCTGAGCCGTTCTCGATCTCTCTAGTTATTTAAAATCATTCAAAGTTTGTTCTTTCGTTGAGACGCCCGTTCGGGCGTAGCCAAGGTTCGTTGTGCTTACGGCGCGATTTTGCTGGCCACGAAAACCGAATGTCACTGCCAGTAGAGGAGCTAGCGGAAAGTTTGTCCAGCAAAATCGCGGCCGCATAACAAGACAAATGGCTACCCATGAACGGGTGAAAGAGCCCGTTCGAGGGCGACAGGGGTATTGTTTTTCCAAAGTTTCGAAAGCATCAATGTACGGTCAAAAGGACCTGGTCGACGATTTACCGCATCGAGTCGAGCTTAAAGCAAGCTTTGAGGGGGTAGCACTTCCGGAGCAGGCGTCGACAGAACTCCTTGCGTTTGAAGGTATTGATCAACTCTCCCTCCCGACTTCAATTACCCGGCAATCCTCCGAGTTAAGACATCTCTCCACAGTTTCTATCGAGCAGGACGAAGAGCGCTTGCAAAAGGTGCTTAAGGGCAAGGTTCGGGAAGAGCTTCAACGCTATATCGCCCGAGGAGAGATCCTAGCGAACAGCGGCGAAGGAAAAGTCTCAGTCCCGATTCACTCGATCGATATCCCGCACTTTATTTACCGTGATGACCAGGGCCAAGGTGAGGGAGATGGTCAGGGACAAGGCAAGGGCGGAAAGCGAGGAAAAGGAAGTGGTCAAGGGAACGATTCGGCAAGCGGATCAGCCGGAGAGGATTCGGCCGAACATGCGTTAGAAGTCGATGTCTCAATCGAGGAGCTTACTGAACTTTTGGGCGAAGAGTTAGAACTTCCGCGGATTGAGCCCAAGGGAAATCAATCAATTCAATCCGAAGATCATAATTATAACACTATAACTCGAGAGGGCCCAAGATCGTTAACGCACTTTAGGCGGAGTTTTAAAGAAGCTCTCAAACGAGAGATCGCAACAGGGACTTACGACGAAAATAATCCAGAGATAGTCCCAAGAAAGGAGGATTTCCGATATCGCGCCGCAAAACCGAGCGAAGAGTTCGAAAGCAGCGCGGTTGTGTTTCACCTGATGGATGTCTCCGGTTCGATGGGTAAGGAACAAAAGGAGATGGCCCGATCGATTTCATTCTGGACCGATCTTTGGATTGAGAAGCACTATGACCAAACCACCCATGTCTTTATTAGCCACGATGCTGAAGCTAAAGAGGTTGAGCGCAGTGTGTTTTTTAGTCAGAAAGAGTCGGGCGGAACTAAGATCTCTAGCGCTTATGAACTTGCCTTAAAAATAATCGATGAGCGCTTCGACCCGGATCAGTGGAACATATATCTCTTTCAATACTCCGACGGCGATAACTGGTCAGCGCAAGATACTGAGCGCTGCTTTAAGCTTTTAAAGGAGAAGCTTCTCTCTAAGGTCAATCTCCTAGCCTATGCCCAGGTAAAGAGCGAGTCCGG
>CAZJXY010000322.1:0-4835 GCA_964549925.1 uncultured Bdellovibrionales bacterium
ATTCGTATCTAAATTTTGCTCAAGCTCTTTTTCCATCGCCATTCCAACAAAACTAGTTGTGACAAGTTGCGCAATCGATGCTAGTGCCACGGTCTCTGTGACATGAAATGCACCAGCCCATCTTCATCGAAGAGACCCTCTCAACAACCTCCATTTCCGGCACCTGCCCGTGACATTCCTGGCAAGTAACCCCACCCTTTACGTGGCGCTTATGACTAAAGCGAACATAGTCCGGCATCACATGAACTTTAATCCACGGCACCGGCTCTTCTTTATCGAAATAATCCTTTAACTTCGCGATCTCCTTTTCGTACAGATCTGGCTTAGTGACTTTCTTTGGATCGATTAGAGCAGCGTGACACCCCATACAGATACTGACTTCAGGAATCGCAGCAAATGCAGCCTTATTCACACTCCAGTGACAGAATTGGCACTCCATCTTATTATTACCAACATGAGTGACGTGACTGAATGCGATCGGCTGTTCTGGGCGATGCCCACGTGCCCGTTCCGGCGGACCGAAGTAACGGAAATGATCGATGATATGTAAGTCCCACAAAGCTGCTTGGCCGTTGTTATACACACCAGCTCTCACACCCAAGGCACCTCCTGGGTCAGCAACCTTCTGCTGTGCTGATAATTTTTCCGGTTGAAGTACTAAATACGCACAGAAAAGAATTACGCAAAGCGCAACCCCTACCGTAAAAAAATATTTCATTATTTTTCCGCGAACCAAATTCCTACCTGAACCTTCTCGATTTGAATCCATGAAATAGCCTAGTCCACCAAGTTGATAAAACCAGTATCAGGGTGGAAGAAATAGCCAGCCTTATTAATTTGGTAACTTACCCGTTACCGAACACGTAGGTTATTTAGCTTGAAAAGAGTTTCGAGAAAAGAGAGTAAGGGTACTAGGCGGAAGCCGTACAGCATATATAGTGGGCAGCGACTCGTTTCTGGTTATGCACAGCGAGCATCGGAAATTCGTCAAACTATGTTTTAGGAATTTTTATGAGATGGGACATTGAGCAAGACGAAATTGTGGATAACTTTGCCATCTTTCAGACCAGACGATCGACCAGGGTAAACCCCCGCACTGGATCTCGCTTCACATTTTTTCTGATGCGCGGACTAAACTGGGTGAACGTGATTCCTATCACAACAAAGGGCGAGGTCGTGTTGGTTAAGCAGTACCGACACGGCGCTGAAGAGATCACAATCGAGATCCCCGGAGGCTGTGTAGAGAAAGAGGAGGATCATAACCCAGGGATCAGTGCTTTGCGTGAACTAGAAGAGGAGACTGGTTATACTACTAAAGAGATCTCGCCGCTTGGTTCAATTTACGCAAACCCGGCGATGCAATCCATGCGCGTATTCACCTATCTTGCAAAAAACTGCGAACTCTCATGCTCGCAATCTCTGGATGCAGGTGAAGAGATCGAGATATTCACTAAGCCACTCGTCGATGTATATTCAATGATTCGAAGTGGAGAGATTAAACACGCGTTAGTTGTCGCAGCCTTTGCCCATCTCCTGTTGAAGCAGACTTAAGAGTGAAAACTTCCTCGAACACTTATTGGATAAGATCCCCGGGCACCGTTATGTTGACCTGGGTAACAATCTCGCTACTCATAGGAGCTCTTGGCCTCTACTTTGGGATGCAAACAATCATCCCTGGTCCTTCGGCGCCGCAAACATTGATGCTAAACCCAGGGGAGAAAGCTGCAATTGGGGCGAACTTTCCTCCCAAAGACGCACTTTATATCGCTCTTGAGAGTGAGCAATTTAAAGTCAGTGATGCCGAATTCGTGGCTGCCAGGGAAGAGATAATTTCCCTGCTAAATTCGCAGTTCAAGGCAGATTCGAGAGAGCCGCTATTCGAGAAAATTCGGACGGATCAACATACCTTCCTGCTCGATCATAAATTCATCTCAGAGGATCGTCATGCATTACTCATAACCGCGGATACTTCAGTCGCGCTTCAGAGTGCAGCTAAAGATCTTAACAACCTGCCGGAAGCACTGGCTCAGTGGAGCGCAAAAAACTCGGAATTTCACCTACACTACCTCTCCCATGGAACAGTCGATCAAGAGATGTTCGAACTAATTAACCGCGATCTTGATCAGTCATTACTTTACACCCTGCCACTGACTCTGCTGGTATTAATCTGGGCATTTCGATCGATTCGTGCTGCACTAATTCCATTGGTCATCGCGGTTGTATCACTAATTGGTTCGCTTGGACTCTCCGCAATTTTATCGCATCTGACTGAACCAATAAGCGCCACAAGCTCTCAGTTAGTAGTACTTCTGGTGTTGGCTATCGGAGTTGATTATTCATTATTCATCCTAAGTCGAGTCAGGGAGGAGAGGAGTAAGGGCCTTACATATTTAGAAGCCGTGAAATTAACTCGATCTTACACTGGTAGGGCGGTGTTTTGGAGTGGGGTGACTGTGTCTGTTTCTCTTCTGGGGCTAACCTTAATGGGAGATACAATCTTAAGCTCCATGGCTATTGTTTCAATCGTTGCGGTCTGTGTCACGGTGCTTGGATGCTTACTAGTACTCCCTTCGGCGTTACTATTCCTAGGTGAGCGCTTTACCTGCAATAGTCACACGCCTAATAGTTTCGCTTCGCATAAATTCCAGAACAGGTTGGTAAATTTAAGCGTGAGTCACCCTACACTTGCAATTGCAATCAGCCTCTGTCTACTTCTTGCTCTCGGATCCTTCACCTTTCGGCTGGCACTTGGAACAACTGTTGAATCGAGCGTATTTCCTGAAACTATGCAGAGCAGGGTAGCCTTTGATCAGATCAGAAGCGAGTTTCCAGATCTTGCAGGCTCCGACTTTTCTATAATCTTACTCCATCCTTTGAGCGGCGATATTTCAGAGAGCGAGGAGGTTTCGGAGTTGATAGACTCGATTCTGGACACCGAAACAGTACGCGGTCCGGTTCGGGTAGAGCATAGTGCCGATAAGGATATATCACGGTATGAATTTATCGCGGTTGGCAGCGCCAATGATCAAAAGAATCATGAGCTAATTCATAAACTCAGAAAGATCCTGTTTCCACGGCTCAAATCTGAATCTCAAATCGAGGGATTTGTGTCGGGAACACTCCCCTTTGTCGTAGATGACATGGAGCGCTATTCGAACAAGACTCCTTTGGTAATCATCTCGGTCCTGGCACTTAGTTTTATATTTCTACTAATTGCCTTTCGCTCAATAGTTGTTCCGCTAAAAGCGTTAATCTTAAATCTCCTTTCAACTGCATCAGCTTTCGGTGTGCTAACACTGATCTTTGTCCTAGGCGTGCTTGGAAGGTGGCACTTCGGCGTGATTGAGACATTTGTTCCGGCGCTTTTGTACTCAATTCTCTTTGGACTCTCGATGGATTATCACGTCTTTTTGTTATCACGTGTTCAAGAGGAGTATCTAAAGGGTAAAGAGACCAGCGCTGCTGTAAAGGAGGCGATTAACTCCACAGCGCGAACTATTACCAGCGCGGCTTCAATTATGGTTTTAGTTTTCGCGATTATAGCAACACTGGAACTCCCCCTAATGAAGGAACTAGGAGTAGGGCTGGCTGTTGCGGTAATAGTTGATGCTACTATAATTCGGACGGTGCTTCTTCCAGCTAGCATGGTATTACTTAACGATTGGAACTGGTACCTTCCAAAATTTCTAAGCTGGATGCCGAGAATAAAAATTGGGGAATGATATATGAAAATGAAGATCAAATCAGTTGCTTCTATCTTTTTGATCACAAGCTTTAGCGCTTGCGTAGGGTCTTCTAGTAATAGCTCTTTGGCTCTGAGAAGCTCCGAGTTAAATTCTAATGAAAAGTTATTGCCTGAGGTAACGGTTTCTAATTTAGAAGGCGATGTGTTCACTTTACCAAGGGATCTCTCCGCAAATTATTCGATTATCGCTTTTGGCTTCGCCCATGAACAACAACCGGCGATAGACACATGGGCAGCGGAACTAAAGCAGCTCGAAAAAAATAATTCTTCTCTTAAATTTTATGAGATCCCTGTGATTGATAGCTCTAACGCGGCGCTTCGCACGGTAATTCGAAACGGAATGAGAACTGGAATCTCAGATGAAGCTGACCGAAAACGCACTATGACACTATTTGTGGATAAGCCCGCCTTTGTCCAGGCGCTTGGGGTTAAAGACCAGGGAGAGATTGCGTTGATGTTGGTTGATCGGAATGGCAAGGTATTGTGGGAGACTTCAGGGGTGAGGAGTGAGGAGAAGTCAAAGGCCCTTCAAACCATCCTGGATGATACAATCGGTGCGAAACTTTAGCGCTTAGGAGTGACTTAATCTTCGTTGAGTTTTGCCTTGCTTGGCTCGATTCGTCGTACTAATTCCGAGAATCCCGGCGCGAACTGGGATCTAAAAGCCGCCTGTTTTTCAGTTAAGCCACCTTCAGCACGCAACGCAGCGTCCAACCCAGTGATCAGAAGTGCTCTAATTTGCCTAATGTCTGCTCCTGCCCTGATCTGCAATCTGGCCAGTGCTCCATCTGCATTCTCTACAGTAAGATCCGTTGGCTTTACATCCAATCCATATTTAGTTAGTCGCTCGGCACTTTCCGCTAAGGCTTCCTTTGATTTTGCTCCTAATAATATTGCAACATCATAAGCTGCCGCGTCTGCTTGGTTGAGTGGATTACCACCAGCAATTTTTAGTAATAGTGATGAGTCAGTCGGAGAGAGAAACTCAAAACGGGATAATGTCTTAACTACTCCAACGATCGGAAGGCGAGCACCATGCCCACAATGAATCGAATTTGCTCGAAGAACATCCGAACATAGATCGGTCGAA
>CAZJXY010000323.1:0-4823 GCA_964549925.1 uncultured Bdellovibrionales bacterium
GGAGGCACCGGCTGAGCGCGACTCGATCGTTCAAAAATACGGAGATCCAAATGAGCGCGTTCCAGTGTTGGGTATCAAAGATGCACCGCTACCTTTTCAGGCAATGCAAGCAGCAGCACAAGCCGGAGATACTGAACTTTTACGCGCTTACACCAAACAGTACGTACTCTATCTAAAGGATGTCCAGGATCGAACCAAAATGGTCACTGACGCCATTAATGAGGCGATGAAGGAAGAGAAGATGCTTCCCGGTCAAAAGCCCGGAACGACTCAGGCTGGAATTGTGCAAGAGGAACAGATTGACGAACCAAAGTTACGCAAAGAAATAAGAGCGGCAATACTTAATAAAAACTTCCCGATCGATCCGTACGGAGAGGTGGATGTGTATGTCTTCATCAAACTAGACAGCGACTTAGCGATTCAGATGCTTCCGGAACTAGACGTGTATGAACGTACAGTTAAAGCAGATAAGAAGGTGAAACTGGGAGTCTACTTGGCAGCTGACGCCTCCGAGGCCGAACTTAGTCAGTTAAAAAAGAAGCATAATATAAAATTCGATATCCTGCCCGGTGCGGAAATGGCAAAAAAACTAGGTGTGCGTGGTGTTCCAACGGTTGTCTTTGCAACTCACAACACAAAGAAAATCACGGTTGAAGAAGGGTACCGTCGCTATTTCTTCCTCGACGAAGTCGTGCGCTATATGCAGGGAAAGCCGGTTGGAACTACTAAGGCCAAAAAGTCCTAAACTTCTATTCCAGTCCGGTCCCGAGTAAAAGCCATCGTCTTTCGAAAGGGTTACCGTGTTTACCAAGGGCCCCTCGCACCCAAGAGCGCGAAGCAAAGATAAATTGGATCTTACCGTTGGATAGTAACGCTTCTTTCGGCGGGTTGCGATCAGACGCTCCCTCTCTAACGGCGTTAATCACAACCTGATCGAAGCGCGAATTCCCAGAGCTCTCTATGATCTCAACTTTTTCAAGTTTCCCGGCCGCTGAAAGGACAGCCCTAACTTTTCCCATCTGGCGTATCGAAAGAACGTCTGCCGCACTTAAACTCTCCCAGCCCGAAGCTCGCAACTTTGCAAACACTTGCACTGCAACGCGGCGCACAAACACCGCAAATTGATTGGCCTTGGCATTTAGCATTGTAATATCACCGTCGGGGAGATCCGGTAAGTAATCACTGCTTCCAAACTCACCGAGCACCGCCGCTCCTGATCCCGATGCTCGAGAGAACGGTTGATAATCGCTCTCTATATCTGATACCGATGAACTCGAGTTCTGGGAGGAATTACTTGTTAGTTTTGGATCCGGAATAGATCCGAATCTTTCGGAGAGAGTTTTTTGATCGAGTCGTAGTCCCGAGAGTTTTTTTGTGGATGCAGCTTTTTCTGGTCTAGACTCTTGTGGGTTCACTGCGTGACTTGGTTTTTCACGGGCAACGTTCCTTTCAACTACTGCGCCGGCATCAATCCCGTCTCCGCGCCGAATCATCTCCTTATCTGCGGATATATTCTTATCGCTAAGTAGACGGGATTCCTCTATCTGCTTTGAGTGATCAACCTCCGGTTGGGTGGTAGGACTAATAATCTGTTTGGTCCTTTCAATTAGAGAGTGAGGCTCCTCAAAATCTTGAACCAACGAGACATCCACTGAAAAACTTCGAGGCGGAATAAAGGTGGGTTGCTTCAGAGTAAATATGGCTAAAATTAGATGGAGAATAAGCGAGAGGGCTAATGCGCGCTTAAAATATAGCTCAAACTGTGAGTACGAAACTGCTGCCATTGCCCCAACGGATATAGAGTGTTAAGGTCTAAAGCCTAACATATACCGATACTAGGCGACATCATGTTGGGTTTAAGTCCTCTCGAACTTGCAGTAATTGCTCTTGTTATAGTGCTCCTTTTTGGCACCAGCAAACTCCCTGAACTTGGAACCGGTCTCGGAAAGGCGATCAGTAACTTCAGAAAGTCTTTTCGTGAGGGCAGCAGCATTGATGTGACTCCGAAGGATCCCGGATCGAGCGATAAGTCATCGGATAAAAAGTGAAGCTGTCCTAACTATAACTGATTTTGACGAACGCTATAGATTCTTGCCGAGAAGAAGGCAGCCTTGCTGATCGTGCGGTCTAATAACGCTACCGAGAACTCGCGAGACTCGCCTGGCCGGAGAACGGACCTATCCCGACCCTGTTCGCTTTGAAGCTCTGAGATCATCTCCTTTGATAGCGATTTAACTCGAGTCTCAGCTAGACTATTACCGCTTCCAACTGTTGCACGGTCAATGATATTTCCGGATTTATCGAAAGCGTGGGCCTCAATCTTTACATCTTCGAATGCTTGAAGCGTACTATTTGTAATTCTACCGGAAACTAAACGAACTTCCTCTCCATTTTCGAGTTTGATAGTTTCGAAAGAGGCTTTCTCGATGTGCAGGCCGTCTGGAGGAACCATTGGTAGGGAAGGAATAGCCGCACTCAGAATTTCTTGGGTAAATTGAGGATTCGAACCGAGATAGAATCCCACACCTCCCAGCAAGATTAAAAAGCCAACCAAGGGAGCAACTAACATCGTAAACCCACTAAATCCAGCGTGTTTCGTAAGTATATACTGATCGCCAAGCTGCCAATCATCATTAATCCCGAAATCGTCAGACCAGCTTCGAACTGGCTTGGCGTCACCCTTAGGGGCCGAACCGAGCTGAGGTGCAGCCTCAAGCCCGAGGCGCTTTCCAGTGGCTCTATCCGGGTCTATTGCCGTGGGGGATTTTTGGTCCGAAAACTTAAAGGAAGTTTGATAGGTGTCTTCCTCAAACCTCGGGATGGGCTTAGCATCAAAAGAGCTTTTTGCCTCACCTGATTTTGCTGCTAGGGGTGGTGGTTCTATCGGGGGCATCAGAGCAGCCTTCGGTTCGGTTACTGACCGATCAATATGCTTGGATTCGCCGAATTGTGGAGCTGGGTTCGAGAATGCTGGGGAGCTTAGGGGTTTGGAAAAGGTTAGCGGTTCGGTACGCTCGATCGGCTTCTCGATTTTTTGTAGAGGAGTGCTCGGTTGGGTCACAGGTACGCTTGGCTGATTATTGGACGGCACCACCTCTTTTATTATTTCTTGGGCAACTTTTTGGGGGGTTAGGATTGCTCGATCCTCATCTGCCGGCTTTGAGGTAAGCGGGGGGAGTTCAGAAACCGACTTTGAAAATACATTATCACATTTTGAGCAATGAAAGCGTAGCGAGTCCAATCCTGCTACCGCGGCTTTGGCGACAGAGAACCTTGTCTGACAGTTCGGACACTGGATAATCAATTTGGCAGACAGAGCCGGATCGGAACCTACTTTGCTTCCGCCTTCACCAGCTCTAGTACTCGGTCTCTCCATAAAACCCCCCGGGTAGTTATTGGCAGCTCTTTTATGATGCCTTGAACCAGATTTACGCTCCGTACTAATGTAAACAACGTTTATGGATCTCACTAGGGCAAAAATTGCAGTGTTTTTAGGTAGACATAAAGGTCCAAACTCCGGGCTGTGGGTCTACGGGTGTGGTTTGGTGGGGGCGTTCGCGAGTCGCGGCGCCATTTTAGGGGGGGTGCGTCTGGCGTATGCCGGTCCACCTGAGCTTCGTTATGAGTTAGAGAGTGTTTCTAAAACTGCTAAAGGGGACTGCTTTGCTCTGGTTGAGTTACCGTCGACAGTCCTAGGTCGGCGATTTGGGAGTTTTCTAGATCTTTTTTCCAGCGCTGTTTGTGGAACAGACATTGCCCATGGAACCGCTAATACCATCCCGCTATGTGGTGGCAGAAAAAGAGTACTGTCATTACATGACCTTCTGCAGGCCTATCCGCCAAAGGCTTCAGCGATCGGAGTATACAGTTTGGTAAAGCATCTTTTTTATAGACTGAAGTTTGCTTTGCTTCTCCGTAGCGTAGATCTGGTGCTCGTTGATCACGCTTCGACTCGTGATCAAATTCTAAAATTTTTCCGCACCGAGGCCAGGATTGAGATTGTGTACCCAGGACTAGCCAAAGATTTTACCTCAGCGCCAATCCCGCATGTCCTGAATCAAAGTAAATCCTTCCTTGCTTTTGCCAGTCTAGATCCGAGAAAAAATGTAGAGGGGGTCCTTTACGCATTCAAGACTTTTACTGAATCTGTCGGTTCTGAATTTCAGCTAAACTTAGTAGTGAATGATGAATTGATAGTCGATGATATGAGGAAACAAGCGGAAGGATTGGGCATTCTACCCTCCTGCAAGATTCAGCTTAATCTTTCGACAGCGGAATTGATCAATCTATATTCCAACTCACGCGCGTGTCTTTTTCCTTCGTTGGCGGAAGGTTATGGCTATCCCATCTACGAGGCCCTTTCTCAAGGTATTCCTGTTGTATGTGATATTAATCTTGTTGTACCCGAAATATTTTCGGAATTGTCGTCAGCCCTAGTTAATTGCGATCCGAGGGATAAACTTTCCATTTACTCGGGGCTAAGGCAGGTGGTAGAGATTGAACAGGATCAAGGCTGGCGAGAGCGGGTTGCCCGTACAGTCAGAGAAAAACTCAGTGTCGAGCGATGTGCCGAAGCGGTATTACGGCTTTACCAGGAGATACTGTAGTCGAATTTGTAATCTGATAAGATAAACAGGAGTTATATGAGCGGCTCGATTTTTGAAGAAGCGGCAAAGCGGCTGGATGCAGCCTTAAAGCACTATAAGATTGATTCGGAATGTGAGGCCAGGCTGCGCGAACCGCTAGCTGGAATGCAAGTTTCAATTCCGGTGCGTATGGATGACGGCTCACTGCGTGTTTTTCAAGGATACCGCGTCAGGTAT
>CAZJXY010000324.1:0-4802 GCA_964549925.1 uncultured Bdellovibrionales bacterium
AAATTGCGTGGACTCACCTCTTAATGCGCGTATCGGTCGCTTTGAGTCTTGCTCATCTGTGTGGTGTTGAAACATAAGCGCTCTCCTTGAAAATAAATAGCAGTATGAAGTCGACCATTTCTGCCCTGGAGCAATATTAAGTAATTTACAAATAATATAGAAATATATTGGAAAATGTCTTATAATTTAGGTTGAATATGACAAAAAATCTGAAACTTACCGAACTTCAGGCTAAGATCATCTCAAATATTGAGCTTCGGCCTGATCTTACGCTGCAGCAGATCGCAAAACTCACTCGTTCTCGTCATTCGACAGTCGCTTATAATATTGCGCGTCTAAAGCAGAACGGCGTGATTCGTCGCACTTTAGTTATCAACCCGTATGTCCTTGGATTAAGCTACGTCGCCCTATTTTTCTCGGCTCGCTTCAAAGGAACAGATCGTAGGAAGGATTTGATTAAAAGGCTTTCGGCTAGTGATAAGGTCGTTTGGCTTGGAGCCTTGGCTGGAGAATTTCAATTTGGCTTGACTGTAATTTTAAAAGAGCTGCACGAATTGCAGGATTTGCTTGGACCAATTCTTGATGCGACTGGAGCTGAGTTGACTGAAAAATTAGTTGCTCCAAGGCAGCGTTTCACTTTTTTATCTCGTTCTTGGAGTGGCGGATCAACCGCAGCTAGGCAGTCTATTACAGTGGCTCCGCTTCCGAACCAGATTTATGAGCAGCTCGATCTGCTGGATCAAAGGTTACTTTTTACTTTGAGCAAGGATGCAGAGCTTTCCGGTAGAGAGATCGCAAAAGAGCTCGGTGCTCCCATTTCAACCGTAGAAAGAAGATTACAACTTTTAAGTCAACGCGGGATAATTTCCGGGGTTCGATATTCCGTTAATGGAGATAAATTAGGGTTAAACTCCTATCGTATTTTGTTAAGTCTTCCAGGGATAAGTTCGAGAGATCGAGCCGTACTTTTTGATTTTGCTTTAAAAAATTCAGTCGTTCAGGGATTCATAGAGAGCTTCGGTGCCTGGGATTATGAACTGTTGGTTGAGACGAAAACGGCCGAGGAGTTACGATCGTTTCTTGAGAATCTTATGGATTCAAGCGGAGTAAACATTCAGAAAGTAACCGTATTAAGTGAGCTGGATGATCTTAAGTTTTCTCCGTGGCCGATTATTAGTGGGAAATCTAGGCAAGTTAAGTAAAAAATAAGACTTAGTTAGTAATAATATAATGTAGTATAGTAGAACTATTACTAATATGGCATCTTCTGTCCAAACCAAAGCTCGCTCCAAACCCCTCGAAAGGATCGCTGAGGGTGGCGAATCGCTCGATCTCGCTGCTGTGTCCTTGAGTGTCTCTCCGATGAACCGTGATGTGGCTGAGAGTTTAAGTATCGATTATAAGCTCTTTTCTTCTGGGGAGTCGTTACGTAATAATGCTACAAAGCTTTTGGAAGGGGTAAAGATCCCCCCAAATGTTTTAGAACAGATTTCAAATAGCTTACAGGGAAGTCGTCCTGAGTGGCACGACCGACTGCTTCTGGCCATAACCTGTAACCTGCATCTAGACACGATAAAACTGTTCTCTAATGCAGATTCTCCTGATCTAAAGACTCCTCCGATAAAGGACCGTGCCTCGTTTGTTGGGTGTGCATTTTTCATTGACCAGCTCATAATGGCTGACGCAGCGTTGGCTGAAGAGATCTTATCTGCCAGCTCGGACAAATCTGAGGAGCTTCGAGGAACGCTCGCTCGAATCGAGAAATTCATGTTGAGTCGGGCCAGCTCGGAACTTCTTCCGCTTGCGTTATTGTTGCAAAGTGACAGCGAAGAACAAGGAAGCCTTGGTGCTTCATATCTCTTGCGCGGAGGATTAAAACCGTACTTAACAGTCGCTCAATTAGTTCCTGATGATCTTGCTTTCTTCGGGTTTTTAAGGAGGACGCAAACAACTGTGGCGGCTTTAGGAGATATCGTAGTTTCCAAACGAATCTCAAAGCATCTTGAAAGCTTTATCGAAGCAAGTCAGGAGACCGAGAGAAAAGCAGCCGCTGAGAAGATTCGAAATGACTACAACGACCAATTTGCCGAATCTAAACTCCAGACTATTTTTAATACTTTGAAAAATGATTACGATATCTTAAATACGCTTGGAATGTATCTTCAGGAGAAAAAAGCGCTGAGCGTATATGACTTAGCTCTAATAGTAAAAAAGATTCCACGCGCTATTGATTGGGGATATAAGCGAAACTATGACGGAGTAGGCGACCTCTCCAAATCGAAGAATCCGCACGATAATTTCGAGCCTGCAGATTTGAGGATTTTGTATGAAGCATTAACTAAAACTACTATCGCAGATGGGCATAAGCTCTGCGGCGAGGTGGGGGTGGAGTTGAGAAAAGTGGTTCAACGCTCCTACCCGATGCAGCGAGATGCGAAGAGTGACGATGGCTTTAAGACAGAAATCAATACTCTTTTTACCAACACTTTGGGAAAAGTGTTTGGAAATCTGCTTGCCAAATAGGATTGCTAGCCTAAAGTTTGCTGCGATATTACAGAATGCCAAGCATCAAACGGATTTTCTCAAAAATTGGAGCATTGCTCGGTAGATTACCGCCACTTTGAGATCTGCCGAGCTGTTTCTCAAGTTCCAGCAAGGCTTCTTTGTACTTTGCTTTAAACTGATCGGATTGGGAAGAGATCGTGTTGCACCACGTGTCTATCGCGATACAGGCGAAGGAATCAACCAACGAGGCGATAAACTCCTTCTCGTTATCTTGGGAATGACCGACGCTGCCTTCCGAGAGAAATGTGCGTTCATTTAGTGCTTCGCAAAAAGAGGAAAACTCGTTCGCCCCCCTAAATTTATGGTACCAATCCTTAAAGGTTCCATCACTCAGCTTTAATGCATCATCAAAGGCGTGAACGGCCTCGTGCGCCGCAAGCACCAGGAGAGATCGTTTGCCGTCTAGCTCTTCGTCGGTAATTACAATCGTATCTGAGTATGAAGGATAGAAGTAGCCGTTTGGGTAGTGATCGTTGATTATATATACATTTGTAACTTGTGCTCCGGAGGCTCTGCCGAATAGCGACTCGATTGTAGAAATCCCGCTGCCGATCTGGTCCTGATGGGGAGCGATCTTTTCTAAGATAAACTCATGCTTCATGTTCGAATAGAGCCCGTACTCATTGTTGCCGCCTAAAAAAGATACAGGACGCTCTTCCCTAGTATAAACAAAGCCGGAAAGGTTTTCTAATCCAAGTTCACTAAGCTCAAGTGTAAGACTCGCATTAAGGCTCTCTTCGCCAAGCTCGCGCAAAAATGTAAGCCTCGGCTTTACCGCCATTTGAAATGTTCCGGAACCAAAGGTGTCAACCTCTATCTCCTGACCCAAGGAGTCAGCAGTTTGAAAATGTAAAGACACAGACTCGTTTTCTACGCCGTTTCGGTTACCTCGGATTATTATCTCACTGACGCGGCCGTCAATCGCTACGGGGTGCCAATCATTCTCCAGGAAATCCTTTATAGATAGCTCGAGAGTAACCGGAGGCAGGTCTCCCAGGAGAGAACCAAAACGCCGTGGTGGGATTGGCGGGGGCCAACTTTCCGGCACAATTTTAAAAGAGATAAAAGCATCGTCGCTAGGATTAAGTATCTGCAATAAGAGATCTCGTTGAGGAATGGGGATCGTTCGCAAGGGGTCAAAGAAGTAAATCGGGGTTTCAAGAAGCGGAAGGCGCTCTAACGAGAGCCTTTGAGCGTGAGTTAAGTGAACTTCTGAAATGAGGAGAGTATTATTGATTGGTTGGGAATCTTGCTCTGCATTCCCGCTGACGGATGGATCTTTGCAGCCGGGAAGGCAAAAGAGCGGAGCCAATGCAGCTCCTGTAAGCAGCGCAGTCTCAAGAATATTTCGGGATGTATCGGCGACACTGCCTCGATTCGCGTTCTGATCTAACATTACTTCAACAACTGAAACTGAAAACGCTCTAAGCCAATATTTAGGAATTCTGACTTTTGAAAGGAAAGCTTCAACTTAAAGGGATGAAAAGAACAACAATCGAATCCAACTTAGGGTCCAATCTCAATAATCCTATATCAAGCCTCTCTCGGAGAGAAAAGAAAAATCTTGTCCTAACGCTAATCTTAGCGTTATCCTCTCGCTCTTTCCCACCATTGAACGATATCTTCCGAATTTTCAAATGTAACCGACTGGCCAAGGAGTGCAGCTAAATCCAGAGTAATTTCGCGCATAACTCGTGATGGTGAAGTATGGGCTTTAGCAGTCCTTTCGTAATTTGCCAGCATCACATCGGCTGGGGTGACGCCCTTTACACCATTTATCTCACTTTCAACCCGTCGATCAATCACCCCAAGATAATTTACAATGTCGGCTTTTGGAACTTGAAGCTCTTCGAGTCCGCTACGAGCGACCGCTAGAAGTTCGGATGAAAAAAGATCCCGCACCTGAACTTCCTCTCCATCAAACCATTGAATTTTTCCCTGCATCCCGTCGACACAGGCATTCACCAAATTTTGAGACAACGCTTCAAATGGAAGCCTCCTGTTTAGCTCTGGAGCTGATGTTGATTGATCGAAAGAGATGCCTTTTTGAGCGAGGTAATCTGGCAGGCCAGTCATCAATCCATAAAACAGAGCCGCCATTCCCATATTATCCATGACACTTGGACCTGCCGGAATCGGACGGTGCTCAATTCTAAGTACTCGGGTTGCTAGAGTCTCATCTAACTCAAAAATAGTTCGGTTAAGCGGCCAGGTAGTTCCGTTATGTTCCCGCAATG
>CAZJXY010000325.1:0-4797 GCA_964549925.1 uncultured Bdellovibrionales bacterium
TTTACTCCAGCTTATACGGTTGACTGGTTTGAACTTGCAACTAGCGCCTCTTACTTATCGACTTTTATAAATTTCTTTAACGCTCTAAATATCAACACCGAGTCTGGGTTTATCTATGATGTTAAACCTTTCGAAGATGGTTTAGTAGCTTGTTATGGTGATACCTCGTGTGAAGATCTTGTGCTCACCTCGCTTCAAACGGTTTGGGATGCGGATCTAAAGCTTGTTCCAGTGAGAATGTATAATGGGGATAAGCTAAAAATTGAGACGTACTCTTTAGAGAACAAAATTCGAATCTCCGTAATTAAGTTAAATGGATCTGTAAGATCTGCACGCCTAATTAACTTCCCGGTAGATGCTTCGTTTCTTTCGATTCCAGGGACCTTAACCCCGGTCACAGGGAGCAGCCAATACGGCTACGTGTTACCTGAAAATGTCGCGCTGCAAAGCATCATCGCATCTCCCTCTGACGGCGGTTTTCTGACGCTCTCAGGTGGTGGAGATGTCTACAAGGTCATAGTTTTAAATGGGATGAATAATATAAGTGATACTGAAAAAGGGTTATACGGATGGTTAAAGAGGCAATCCAATCGTGGAGCCTTTAGCGGAGTATATCTAAATTTAAATTTATACTCTTATAACCGCGCCGATCGGATATTAGACTCTGCCAGAAAACTTTGTGAACTTATCGCCCAGCATTACCGGGAAGATGCCCAGCGTGATCCTAACCTAGCAAATGCCCAAATTATTTTGGCCGGCCATTCGCAAGGAGGATTGATCGCGCACTATATCGCAAAGCTCGCTGGCACACCTGGTTTCTGTCCTGATTTTCCGCGAGATAAGTTAGTTGGGACTATCACGGTTGATCCTGCGCTTGCAGGGTGGGGAAAGCCCGCAACAACTGGGATTGGCTCATGCTTTGAAAGGCTTGGGTTGTTTCTTTACCCGATTACGGGGTGGTGTCTAAACCCGTTTTATCCGGTGGCAGAGGATCTTGTAAATGGTTCTGATGTTATGAGAGCAGCTGGAACTCCAACTACAGGAGAGACGAGATTTACAAGAACAGGTGAGGACGGTGAGCCTGTGGATTTTAGGACAAAGCCGGAAGACATTCACCCGACGACTGGTTCCTCCTGGCATCACAATCCGTTTGATGCGATCGGTTTCTGGCTTGGGGATTTTATTATACAGCTAAGGCTTCTTTGTGCCTTTCAAATGTTGATGGGATTAGAGTGCTTTCCGACGGAGGATCCACCGCCGCCGCCGCCTGTTACACCAGAACCCGAAGAGCCTCGACCGGCAGACCCAGTCCCTGGTCCGACAACGGGGGGAGGGTAGTTGGCGCTCACTCGTAATCGCTAGACCTGTTCACCCGAGGTTTTATTTTTGGAGTAAATGGGACCTCAACCTCGCACAATGAGCGAAGGCATATAGCCAAGTCTGCAAGGTGGAGAGAGAGGACGGAATCAAAATCGTCTTTCCTATAGCCTCCGAACAGGCTTAAAGATACCGGTAGCGGTTCCCCGCGTAAACCATCCATTTTCTTTACCCACTCGTAAAAAAGCCTACTGCACTCAATCCATTCCTCAGTGGTGCATTGACCGCTCCCTAAATCATCATCTACATGCGAATCAGCGCCGTGACAAAAGACAACATATCCGATTTCATTTTTTAGCACCTTCTCCTCTAATTTGGTTAGTTGAGCCTTGAAGTCAGCGATGAAATCAGCCCCTATACCAAAGGGATTAATGTTACAGTCCTTCGGGACGGCTAGGTTTATCTCAGGGACAAACTCACGACTGTCCTCGATGCTGTTTCCGAAGTGTGCATCAAGGTCGACAAAGGCACCGGCCACTCCTAATTCTCTAAAGATCCGCACCGCAGCGATCACCTGCCCGCTAATTGAACAGAACCCAGAACCTTTATGTGGCATGGCATGATGAAAGCCACTCGTGGGGCTAAAAGTCACTTGATCGGGATTGATTATTGAGGCTTTAATCGCCTCATATAAACTAGCGCTTTGAAACGTAACCGCTCGAACTAACTCCGGGCTCCATCTAAGAAGGTTCGATTCGCAAAGCGGCTTTTCCCCTTTTAAAAAAGCATCAATGTAACTTTGAGTGTGTGCGATTAAAAAGTCCTCCCTTGAGAGCGGCGTAAAATTCCCTTCAATCTCAAAAAAATCTGATAAACCTTCCTTGTCGATCTTATCCATCAAAAGAGCCGGTTTTTCCGGACTGCGCGAAAAGTTTCCGGGTTCAGGCTTATTTAGAGTCTGTTCAGGAGAATAAAAAGTTCGGACCGATTTTTCGCGCATTGCTTAGCCGTTCTTATTAGAATTCTTACTATTCAAATCTTATCTCTCCTTTAAAAGTTGAATCAGACTCTTTCAAAGGAACTGTATAGCCACGCGAGAGTATCACTCTCCCGTGGAAAACGGTGCCACTTGGAACTACTTGCAGTGTTGGACAATTTGTGAAGTTTACTTGATGGTAAAATTCAGAATTAGCACCAATTGTTGCAAGTGCGATGCAATTGGCAAAGGTGGCGCCGCCCCTAAATTTTGAACCTGCTGGCACTTCGGTTAGAGAAGTACAGTTTTTAAAATTTGCCCAACCTGGAATAACCATCCCAGAAGGAAGCTCAGATAGTTTCGTGCATCCTTCAAACCGCGCTTCAAATTCAAATTTAGTCCCCTTTCGGATTGCTTCCAGGGAGGTACATTCTTCGAAACTCGCTACATATTTAAAAATTGTCCCGGCCGAGATCTCGGTAAGTGAGGAGCAGCCCTTAAAATTTGCCCACTTATCAAAAACCGTCCCCTCGGCAATTTTTCGAAGAGCAGTACAACCTTCAAAATCTGCTTCTTCCTTAAATATGATACCAGTGGGAATTTCTTTTATAACAGCCTTTTTTACCTCCTTTATCCTTGGATCTCGCTGGTAGCCAAAATTTTCAATCTTTCGGTCACATTCAAGTAAAAATCTAATCTCCCGCTGATCTAATGTAGGATCTAGGAAAGTCTTTGTCCCATCGCTATTACTCCTAAAGCATTTTTGATAAATCGCAGTCAGAAATTTCATATCTGCAGTTGCCTGCTTAAATTTCTCAAAACCCGGCAACGATCCCCCTTTCGATTCGGCAATTTCCAAAAGCTCTGGCTCTACCTCCTGATTCGGATTCACTCCTCGAATTTCAGCCACTTTTCCCTTAGCCATTCTTATCCCAATCCGTGGGACGGAATATTTATCGTTCTGATCTTTGGTGAAAAAGACATAGAAATCTCCTGCGGCAAGATGGCTTGCAGCTGCTCCTTCCGCCGTGCACCACCCGGTACCCTTTCCCTTGAGGGAATTTTCCAAGAGGCTGGGGTCTCCTCCTTGTTCAAACTTTACCCATTCCCCCTCGATCGAGATCCTATTTTGCGGAGCACAGAGGTGGGTGAGTGCAAATCCGTACAAAGTGGAGAAGCGCTTCTGGTCGAGTCTTTCCCTTAGTAATTGGGTTGCACTCTCGTCTAAACTATAGGCGCTCAGATCGGCGCTGCCAGATAGAGCCTTATAAGCGAAGGCAAGCGCCTCCGCATTAAACTCGGGAAATGATGCCAATGTGGTGCTAGATCTCTTGTTAAATGAGGATGTTTCACTCCGTAAAGCACCCATGCCCCCAAGACTGCGAATCACTAAGTACCTATACCAATCAGGATATTGAGAATCATTTGCTTTAAGATATTCAATCCACGGCTTTAGAGATTCTCTCTGTAATGCGCCCTTCTCTTTGACCAACTCCACGTAGCGCTCTCTCACCTTAGAGAAATCCATATATGAAATTTCTGCGCCGAGGCCTTGATCAATCATCCGTGTTCTTTCTGACTCGTAGTATCCGCGTGCTACTTTTTCGATCAACGCTTCATCGGAGGTATTGAGAGCATAAGCATTCAGTAGCCGCCTCTCTAAGCGACTTCTTGCACTTTCCCCGCTTCTATGAGTTTCTTCCGAATTGATCAACGTTGAGAGGCGCTCTAGGTATTTTTCGATTCTTATAGCCTCCTCTGGCAGAGGGGTGTCTTTACACGCGCGCTTTACAGAACGCGAAGCGGCAAGGTCGCCGAAGGTGTGATTCAGCAAACTGATGCCATCTTCTTTACTCTGGACGGGGTTACTCATCTCCACACAATTTTAAAGATATCAAGATGATACTGTTATTGGCAGTTTGTAGTGATCTGGGTATAGATAAGTGCTCTGGATTCGAATGAAGCCCCATTAATTACGTAATATCAATAACTTAAGAGCATCTTCTCGCAGATAGTCACCTTACACTATCGTCGATAAATTACCCTCAACATATCGTTTAGATCAAAAGCGGCGTCGACAGGGGTAAATCCCATTCGTTCCCACATTTGTCCGCTGTGGCTCGCCCGAGCCGCATCGATCAAAGTTGCACCTTGATCAATGCACTCTTTCACTGTTTCAAGATTATCCATCGAAAGTGCCGTAGTAACTTGACGCACGTTTGGCGGCAATAATTCAGAAACCCCTTGATACAATTTGGCTCCCACCCCCATTCCTTTAAAGGGTTTATCTACGTCCACTAAGTAAAACTCTACGATGTCTCCCTGAATTCTAAAGCTAAGTGTTCCGACCGGTAGCTCTGTTCCAGGGGCATATACCTCCAAAATATAGAGCTCCGGATCGCCATTAACTTTGTAGTAAGCCGGCCGACCACCTTTAAGACTAAATTCGCTTGCGCCTTCTGGACAAAGAGCTTCTGTTGCTGCGGTAGGAAGTGGGGCTTTTG
>CAZJXY010000326.1:0-4796 GCA_964549925.1 uncultured Bdellovibrionales bacterium
CGACAATGTTGATTTACTCTTAGTCGCTGCTCCTGAGAACTTAGATAAAAAGCAATTGTTCGCGATCGATCAGTTCCTAATGAAAGGCGGAACGATCGTACTTTTATCTGGAGCTTTTTCTATTACTCAAGGACAGCAGAATATCAACGCCAAGGCTGCAAACTCAGGGTTGGATGCATGGTTAAAGAATTATGGAATTGAAATACCGGCTAAATTTGTGCTCGATCCACAGAACGAGCCATACCCGATTCCTGTTACCAGAAACATCGGCGGATTTTCATTACAAGAGATCCGCATGGTTCAGTATCCACTCTGGGTCGATGTGCGCGCAGATGGGATGGAAAAAGGCCATTTGATTACAGGAGGAATCCCTCAAGTTACTCTAAACTGGGCCTCCCCGATCATAATTGACAAAGAGAAGAATAAAGATCGGTCCGTCACTACGCTCTTAAAGAGTTCCTCAGAGTCCTGGACTTCAGATACTGGAAAGATTGAGCCTAACTTTAAAGTCTTTGGCGAACTTGGATTCCCGAAAGACAGCAAAATTGAGCCAAGCGTGCTTTCTGCGGTGTTTGAGGGAAGCTTCGACTCATTCTTTAAAGGTCAGACTTCTCCACTGCTAGAGAAA
Organism: uncultured Bdellovibrionales bacterium; assembly: GCA_964549925.1. Lineage (GTDB taxonomy): Bacteria > Bdellovibrionota_C > UBA2361 > UBA2361 > J135 > CAZJXY01. The sequence continues at coordinate 629 of CAZJXY010000326.1, forward strand.
GAGGAGGAGAAAAAGTCTGAGGGAGAGGAAGCTGAAGGAGATACACCTGAGAAGGAGAACAAGGAGGAGAAGTTTGCTGTGGGAAGCGTGATTGAAAAATCCCCGAGCTCTGCCCGGATCATTGTTTTCGCCTCAAATGAGTTTGCAACCGATCAAACTCTTCAAGTCTCTGCAGCTTCAGGGTCGAGCCGTTATTTAAACTCTGTTCAGTTGATTGAAAACGCTATCGACTGGTCGCTTGAAGATCGTGGCCTGCTTGGCATTAGAAGCCGTGGTCAGTTTTCTCGCACGATCTTTCCGATGACTGATAGAGCCAAGATGTTTTGGGAGTATTTAAACTACCTAATCGTCGTACTGGGCCTGGGCGGAGTGTTTTTAGCTCACCGCCTGATTCAAAACAGCGCAAGAGCGCGTTATTCAAGATTATTAGCAGCCTAAAGGAGAGTTCAAGATGAATACTTGGAGTAAAATATTATCGGTAGCATTGGTTGCTCAACTAGGGCTGACCGCTCTTTTAATATCAAATTCTAACAAACTCGAGACTTTCTCCTCAGAGGAAAGTTTGCTCGGTGTAAGCTCTGGTCAGGTCGATCAAATCTCAATCTTCGAAAAGGATAAGCCCGAACTTAAATTGAGTTCCAAAGATGGGAGTTGGACACTAAGCGACCAGGCTGGTGTCGCACTTCTTGCAGAGAAGATCACACCGATCACGAATGCCCTCTTTGAGAGTAAGAAGAGCTATCCAGTCGGCCGAACTGCTATTGCGGCGAAACAATTTAAGGTTGTTGATTCGGACTTCGAGCGAAAAGTAGTAGTCTCAAAGGGGGGCACTCCCTTAAAGACGCTCTACATCGGCACTTCCCCCACTTTTAAAAAGGTTCACGCGCGAGTGGATGGCCAAGATGAAATTTACGAGCTTACTGCTAACTCTTACGAGTTTAGCACCAAAGCAGCTGACTATTACGATAAAGAAGCTTTGAAAGTGCCGATGAATAAAATCTCAAAAATTACTTTAAAAGGGATCGTATTTAACCAGAAGGACGGAAAGTACCAAGTGTCCGATCTTAAGGACGGAGAAGAAACCAACCAAACCGAGGTGGCCTCCTTGATGGGACGGCTTTCGAATCCGGTTTATGAGGATCTCCTAAGTGCTGAGCAGGTTGCGCCGATTAAGGACAAGGCTCCAGTTTTAGAGTACGTTATTGATACGGTTGATAATCAAAGTTTGAGCTTTAAGTATTTCGGGCCGCTTGAGGAGCAATTTTACGCGCTAAAAACCGAGAAATCTCCAATTTATTTTAAGATTCGTAAAGCCGGCTACGATTCCGCGGCGGAGATAAATAGGGAAAAGGTAGTTCAAACTAAAGCTGCCCCAGCTGCGGAACCAGCTTCGGAGCCGCCACCAGCAACTCCGGCTGCTCAATAGAGTCGAGGGGGGTGCGGATTGTTTCCCCGGGAATCGTGATTGTGGTAGGTTATTTTGAGAGTTACCAACTGGAGAATTTATGAGTGACGAAAAGGGATGGAATGAGATGCGTAAGGCGAAAGAGGATATGTATTTCGCCGAGCAGGAGAAGGCCGCCCTCGAACGGATGAAAAAGCGCGCCAAAGAGCGACCAAGCCCCATAACCGGGCGACCAATGGAGCAGGTCAATTTTAAGGGCGTAGTTATAGATCGCTGCGTTGACTCGGGTGGCATCTGGCTGGATGCCGGTGAGTTGGAGCAAATAATCAAAGCCTCAACCCAGGAGAATAAGGAAGGCGGAGAAAACTGGCTCGGGCATTTTTTTGATTTTTTACAAAAGAAATAGCCCTTGGGGGATAAATTAGCGCAGCTTGCAGACTTAGATCGCCGGCTTGTCGGAGCCGCAAAAAGCGTAAAAGTCTTAAGTAATCTAAACTGGGAACCAGAGATCCGGGAGCGCTTCCTTAAAAGTTACCACAAAGGCTCTCCCAACTTACCGAAAGTTGATTACTCTAAACTCAATTTCGATCAGAACCAGGACGAATTTAAAACGATCATGAATCTTTGCGACAAGGAAGATCCTGTCGGAAGATACATCCACGATACGGCAGAAAGCTACCTTTTTGCTGCTGACATGCTTGAGCACGTCGGTACACCGCGGTTTACCGAGTTTTGTGGAAGGGTCTATGGACTACCAAAGGATTACATCTCGGCTAAGCTTACGAATATGGCCGTGGCAGAGAAGGTAATCAAGGCCACCGATGATTATCTTCGCCCTTGCAGTATGGAAGAGGGTAATGTCTGCATCCTTGCTGACATCGTAGCAGAAGAGATTCAAGCTATTGCCGATAAGCACTTCACCCAACACAAAGTTTCCGTGGAAGTTGATCACAAATTGGCTTCCAAAGCCGCCGCTGGTGCTGATCGGATCAGAATACGTGGGTCGACCTGCTTCTCCGAGGAGGATATTGGCCAGCTGATTCAACACGAATGCTTAGTCCATACTCTCACTAAGATTAATGGACGACATCAACCTAACCTTCCGAGCATGGGGCTTGGCTCACCTAGAACAACTGGAGCACAAGAGGGGCTGGCTGTGTTTTCTGAGCTTGTAACTTCGGTAATGAATCTGAGTCGGTTGCGTCGGATAGCTTTACGAGTCAAAGCCGTACAGATGGGGATCGATGGCGCGGACTTCCTCCAAGTTTTTAAGTTCTTCATTGATTCAGGGCAGAGTGAACTTGAAAGTTTTCAATCGGCGTCACGCATTTTCAGAGGTGGTGACGTAAAGGGAAAAGTTGTCTTTACCAAAGATGCGATCTACTTGCGGGGCCTTTTAAATGTGCACATATTCTTAAGTAAGGCTATTAAGGACGAAAAGATGGAGTACCCAAGCTACCTATGCGCTGGGCGACTTGCTCTAAGCGACGTGGTGGAGCTAGAACCTTACTTTAAGTCAGGGTTTATCTCTTTACCGATCTACGAACCAACTTGGATAAAAAATAAGAACTGCTTAGCGGCATTTTTACTATTTGGCCATTTCTTTAATGAGGTAGATCTGGGAGTGATTAATCTCTCTGATTTTAGATTCAGAGGGATTTAAAGTTAGAGTTCGACCTGCAGTCCGATTTCCACGACTTGCTCGACCGGAATCTTAAAAAACTCCATGGCACTATGCGCGTTACGAGACATAAATGCGAACAACCTTTCACGCCAAATGGCCATCCCGGGTCTAGTTGTGGCCAATAACGTTTCACGACCTAAAAAGAAAGTCGCCCCTGGAAGATCGACATGTAATCCCTGCTTTCCACACTGATCAAGAAGTTGAGGCACGTTTGGGATATCCATATATCCGAGCCAGGCACGTACGCGATAAATTCCACATCCCATATCCTCAATTTCTAGCCTCTCGCTTAATGGTATATGTGGAACTTCATCGGTTAATATCGAAAATATTATAACGCGCTCATGCAAAACTTTGTTATGCTTTAAGTTGTGGATCAGTGCAGGCGGTGTTCCCTCCGGGGTTCGAACCATAAACACGGCAGTTCCGGCTACTCGGAGCGGATGACTGTCCTTAATCTGAGCTACGAATCGCTCCAGTGGTCTCAGACTTTCACGCAAGCGCATAGAGAGAATCTCGCGTCCGCGGCCCCAAGTGCTCATTAGAAGGAATAGAATCGCACCAACTACCAGCGGTACCCAACCACCACCGGGAATCTTTACAACATTTGCCATAAAGAAGCCGATATCGATCGTAAGAATTAAGCTACTAATTAGTGCAATTCGCCAAACACTCCAACCCCAGACATTCCTTGCAACAAACGCGGTTAAGATCGTGGCTATAACCATCGTGCCACTAACCGCCATTCCATACGCGTTTGCCAGACCACTAGAAGATCCAAACTCCATAACCAACCAAATGGTACATATGCAGATCGCCCAGTTAACTTGAGGTAGGTATACCTGGCCAATCTCATCAGAAGAGGTGTGGAGCAGAGCCAAGCGCGGACAGTATCCGAGTGATATTGCTTGCTTAGTGATGGAGAACACCCCTGTAATCAGTGCCTGCGAGGCGATCACAGTCGCTGCCGTAGCTAAGATCACCATCGCGTATAGATACCCCTCTGGCACTAGCCGATAAAACGGGTTCTCTGCATTCGATGGATCAATCAGAAGTAACGCTCCCTGACCGTAATAGTT
>CAZJXY010000327.1:0-4778 GCA_964549925.1 uncultured Bdellovibrionales bacterium
CATGTTCGGTCGCTAATTATCGCTCCGACTCGGGAATTGGCGCAGCAGATTTGTGATGTGGCTAACACCTTTGGTCGGGTGCTTAAAATTCGAGCTATCACAGTAGTTGGCGGCGCGAGCATGTATAACCAGATAAAACTTCTTCGCCGAGGAGTAGATATTGTAGTGGCCTGTCCCGGGCGGCTACTTGATCATATGGAGCAAGGTACGATCGATCTTTCTGGAATCGAGACATTGGTCTTAGACGAGGCCGATCAGATGTTTGACATGGGGTTTATTCCAAACATCCGTCGAATCATTAAGGCGCTGCCGATCCAGAGACAGACACTTCTTTTCTCGGCAACTATGCCCCCCGATATTAAAATATTGGCTGAACAGATCTTACGGAATCCTCAAACCATAAAGGTAAATAGCAGTGAACCGATTGCAACTGTTAGCCATGCGCTCTATCCGGTTAGTGCCAAACAAAAGCCAACGCTAGTAACGAAATTGCTTGAAAAGACTGATACTGATTCTGTTTTGGTTTTTGTGCGCACAAAGCAGCGCGCAAGGAGACTCGCACGTCACTTAGAACAAGCCAAATTTAATGTTACGTCATTGCAGGGTAATCTATCGCCTGGAGCAAGAAAGCGAGCGATGCAGGGGTTTCGGGATGGAACTTATCAAATTATGGTTGCTACTGACATCGCAGCCCGCGGAATCGATATCTCCTCTATTTCCCATGTGATTAATTTTGATATTCCAGACACGGTTGAAGCATACACTCATCGTATCGGGCGAACCGGCCGGGCAGCAAAAAATGGAGATGCATACACGCTGGTCACGGACGAAGATGGAGATATGATTCGTTCGATTGAACGCACCCTAAAGTCTAAGTTAGAGCGTAGAACCTTGGAGGGGTTTGAGTATGTGGAGATGCCAAGAATTGAAGACTCCAGCATCGGCCACGGACGAAGAGTACAAACCCATCCGTCGAGATCTTTTGCACCTCGAAATCGGTTTAACCGAGGCCAGCGTCGTTGGAATGGACGCGGACGGGGAGAGCGTGATCGGAGCAGGTGGTCTGTGGCGTAAGATCCGCTAGCGGATCTTCCAGCCCTTATGCTGCTGCACGGAGAGACGCCACTCAGGGTTCTCTTTTACAAGATTAATGCACCAGTTTAATGTTTTTGGATCAAGTCCATCTCCGCTAAACGCGGGAGAGATTAGCTTATGTTCGGATTGCTTAATCGCTGGCTTCGGAATTCCTTGGCCATAGGCGCGCACATATTTTACTTCATTACAGCGCGGCAGTCTTATGGCGTGCTCTGCGACTTTGGGTGAACAACAGATCCAATCGAGCGCCTCTAAAACTTCAGGCGCAGGATCGATCGAGCCGTTTGTTTCAATCGCGAGTTTATATCCGGCGAGCTTTAAAGCGCTACACAATGAGTGGTCAAGTTGTAATAACGGTTCCCCGCCAGTCAGTATCACCCAGCGGCACTCTCCTGAGATCTGCTTGACTCGATCAAGTATCTCAGAAGCGCTCATCTTTGTCCCGCTTACAAACTCAGTGTCACAATCAAAGCCATGGCTTTCAACCTTGCAGCTTTGGTTGCAACCGCTTAGTCGGATAAAAGTATTCGCCGATCCGGCGCGAACTCCCTCCCCTTGAAGAGAGTAAAAGATCTCATTTACTAGATAAGATTCACGCCGAGCTTTGAGAATCGGGGAATCATTTTGAGTTACTGCACGTAGCGCTTTCATCTGAGTAGTCAAAAAATTTCGGGGTAGTTATACTGTAAATCTGGAAATATGAGGAGTATTTCTGGTAATTTGCTCTTTTGCTTGATTCCAAACACTCCCACGGGTACGATTCGGCCCAGAAATTCGGCAAAAAACGCTCGGGGAGGCTTAAAATGTGGAATAACACAAAACGTTCATACGTTGCTTTCTTTTTTTTGGTTTTCATTCTAACCGGCTTCAATTCTGCGCTGGGCCTTCCGGCAGTTCAGAAGGTTAGAACGACTTCTAATTTTTTATCAGACATTTATTTGGATCTATTAGGGCGCGCTCCTAGCAGTAGCGATATTGCAACGCTTCAGGATCTAATTCTTCAAGGTTCAGAGCGTGAAGATATCGTAGACCTAGTCATAGGCGGAGCTGAATTTCGGTCCAATTTTATCACTAGCTTATTCTCGGACTATTTAGGGCGAGAAGTAGATCCGGCCTCACTTGACTCTCTTTTGGACGCACTAGAGATCGGGATAGGGCAAGAAGGTGCCTTAATCAAGCTTCTCTCATCGAACGAGTACGTACAGGCTCAAGGTTCGTTACTTAATTACATTCGAGCTCTATTTCATGATCTCTTCGGTCGTGAACCTACTGAAGATGAGGTGCGTATTATCGCTGCGCTATTAGCAACTGGTGGACCGACAGTCGATGCTGTCGCGCAACTCGTACATAGTGACGAGTACTTTAATATATTGGTGAGGCGTTTTTACAACCAGTTTCTTGGAAGGGATCCTTCCTCGCTTGAAATTGGGTTACTCGGGCCTCTGGCTGCGGGCAACGATACTTTTGAACTTTTGCAGCGCCGCATCTTAGGATCGCAGGAGTATTTTAACCGGGCGATTATAGCGTTAATCGAAGATCGAGGATTTAAGGGGTTCATCGGAAACTTTAAGGCCCCAGATGGAGAATTAAATGCGTCTGATTTTCGTGTCAGGATTAAGTGGGGAGATGGCAGGCGCTCTAAAGGATTTCTGATTCCAGCTACTGGTGGAGAGTTTGGAATTTATGGAGCCCACACATTCAAACGACCGGGAGTTTTTTTAGCTAAGATAAAAATTAGAACTCCATCAAATCAAACCACTCGACGGTTTGCCAATATCAAAATCGTTCCTCAACTAAGCAGTCTCTTCCCGTTTCCGGGAGAGCGCGATCTTGGAGTTTCGGTTGCGAGCGGAGATTTTAATCACGATGGAATAGATGACATCATCGTGGGTAGTGGAGCAGGAGGAAAGGGCGGACCACAAGTTAAAGCCTTTAATGGACTAACAGGCGATCTGCTCTTGAACTTTTTAGCTTACGATGCTGGGTTTAGCGGCGGAGTGTTTGTTGCTGCGGGAGACATAAATGGCGACGGCGTTGATGACATTGTAACCGGTGCCGGACCGGGCTCGGGGCCGCATGTGAAGGTATTTAGCGGCGTTGGTGCGAAGGTTCTTACCAGTTTTTTTGCCTATGACCCTGGTTTTATCGGAGGTGTGCGAGTTGCAACAGGGGACGTTAATGGAGACGGGTTGGCGGATGTTATAACTGGAGCAGGGCCGGGTGGCGTGCCGCATGTAAAGGCCTTCGGTGGAAACACCGGTAGCCTTCTACTTAGCTTTCTTGCTTATGATATCGGATTCCAGGGAGGGGTTTTTGTGGCCAGTGGAGATGTGAATGGAGATGGGCGCGCTGAATTAATCACAGCTACGGGAGCCGGAACCCCGGGAGTGGTAAAAACTTTCTCCTTCGAAAATGGTGAGCCCTCACCACAGGTTATATTTAATCCTTACGGTAATTTCACCGGTGGAGTAAGCGTTGCAACCGGAGACATTAACGGAGATGGCCTTGCTGATATTGTGACTGGAACCGGCGCCGGGGCCGGGCCGCATGTGAAAGTATTTAAAGGTAGCGACCCCGTTTTATTAGCCAGTTTTTTTGCGTTTAGCCAAAGCTATAAAGGTGGTGTTTACGTCGCTGCTGGTGACGTTGATGGTGACGGCAGAGTAAGCGTAGTGGTGGGAAGTGCTGCGGGACGGCCGAGGGTGGTAGTAAAGCGTTTTTAACCACATTACCTCAGTCGGATTGCATTTCTCCGTGCTACTTTAGCGTAAGGGGATGCTGGCCTCAAAATTTAGTTAAGTGCGCTGCTTAGAGTTTTAATAAGCGATCCAACTTTGCGCTTTGCCTGTGTCCAGGTCGATGCTCGCTTTGCGTTATTCGAATGCTGTATTTTTGCGATCTGCGAATTGAAGTGCCCGCCGCCGCGACGTCCGGAGTATAAATACCCACCGTTTTTTTGAATTGCCGCATCTCTTGCTTTGGCAAAAGCTTGAAATATATCGATCTGATCAAGCACTGTGCAATCTAAATCATATTTTCTACGCTTATCCGGATCACTTAGTACATCATATGCTTCCAAAACAGCTTGAAATTTTGTTGCTGAGGCAAACGGAGAGTTTGAATCTGGATGATATTTTTTTGCAAGCGCTCTAAAAGCGGTCTGAATCTCATCGCCCGAAGCGTGAGGTGACACCTCAAGAGTGGTGTAATAGTGCTTCATTTTTAGGCTCCCTTTCTGCTTAACTTCCCCTAATCGAGAGAAATGAGGAAAGTGCTTCAGCCTTAAGTAACGAAAATCACAAGGGATAATAGCTAGTAAATTTAATATGTTGGGTGTGGTTGGCGGATCTCTAAAATTGCCAAGGCCCGCTATCTTGGTAGTATAACCATGAAGAATTCCTAAGGGGAGAGATGAATAGATCGATCGATCCGGGGAAAGGTAAAATTTTGCAGCCTGAGCTTTCTCCGTTCACAAAAGACTGCATATCATTGCTTGAGAGGGAAGCCGGTCCACAGCTATTTGAGCGACGTAATCAATCAAAGGATTTAGTCAGAGAATGAGCAGTTCGTTGCCGTGCTTCTTCAGTCGCAGTCCGCGCCGCAGTTCTTCGGGATGCGTCTTTGCCGCCGCCAGACCGCTTTCGCAGTCGAGAAAATCGGGCGCATGCAGCATATGTAAGTGC
>CAZJXY010000328.1:0-4753 GCA_964549925.1 uncultured Bdellovibrionales bacterium
TTCCCCCGCTAGCTCGGGTAACTCCCCTGATTCTACCTCGAGTGTCTCATGATCGAACACAAAGACTGCCTCGCCTAGGTCAACGACCTCACCGCCCATTAGCTCTTTTCTTAAATTCTCAACATCTGCGGCTCTAAGTTTAAGTGAATCGCCTTCCCTAAAGGCTCGAATTTCCCCCTCGCTTACGAGGCGCTTTAACTCGTGCGCTTCTAAAGAAAGCCCTTTGAGCGCTTCCTCAAATGAAATAAATTGAACACCTCCGGGGGAACTTCTCTCCCTCTCTTCGCTGAAATAGCCCATAGTGAATTCCTAATTCTCACCATAACCCCTTCGATTGATCTTATGACGGCAAGGGTAAATAATGAAGTAAATTTAGATCGGTGTAATTATGGAAGAAAATAGTAGAATCGATGGCTTTAATATTAGGCAGGCCACGGAAGCTGATACCGCATTAATTCTCTCTTTTATCAGAGAGCTTGCCGAGTATGAGAAGTTATCGCATGAGGTGGTGGCAACAGAAGAGAGCTTAAGGGAGAGCTTATTCGGCAAAAAGCCAGCGGCTGAGGCGCTGATCGGCGAATTGAACGGCAAAGCAGTTTCGTTTGCGGTGTTTTTTCATAACTTCTCAACTTTTTTAGGGCGTCCAGGTCTTTATCTAGAGGATCTTTATGTGAAACCTGAGGTCAGGGGGAAGGGGATTGGGAAGGTAATGCTTTCATACCTTGCGCGTGTAGCAAAGGAGAGAGGTTGCGGAAGATTTGAATGGTGGGTATTGGATTGGAATGAGCCGGCGATTAAGTTTTATCGATCGATTGGCGCTAAGCCGATGGACGAGTGGACTGTGCAAAGGGTTAGCGGTAAGGATCTAGATAGGTTGGCCGAGCAATACACTCAGTGTAAGAGTTAACTCCAACTAGTGGCGAGTAAAAAGTGACTCAGCAAACCATATTGCGCCGGTACCTTCCAGCCACTTTGCTGTGGTGTGATTTCTGGGTGGCTCTCTACGCAGCAGTAGCGATGCTCTGCGCTTGGCAGTTTTCATATACCAACGACTGGAACTTAGCGCTTGATTTTACCTATGATCCTCCCTTTCTCTATGGAGTGGTTGCATTTTGGGCGGTCTACGTTATCTATCGCGGCATAGCACTCTTTGTCACCAAGTCTGACTCCCAGATTTTTGGCCCGACTTGGCGCGCAATGATCCGTAGGGTTTATTGTAACGGCGCTTTTTTCGTAAATATAATTCATCTGTTTTTAGCGCTAAAACTTCTATTAGTGGTGCACGCTTTAATTAAGCAGCGTATCGCGCTGATTAATCCAGAGCTCTATGATGATACGCTGCTCTGGCTTGATACTGTGATGCATGGGGGGATCAACATTTCTCGATTGGGTGGCGAGAAGTTCAGTGGTCCCGCGGTCGGTACATTTTTTGATCGCGCTTATGTAAGCTGGTATACGATAAAGCTCCCGGTCATCTTTGTTTTTTTCGTGATCGAGAATCAGGTGCTTTCGCAGAGATTTTTTTTCGCTCTATTTGGCCTATGGGTAATAGGCGGCTTGGCCGCGGTGCTGCTTCCCTCTCTTGGACCTATTTACGTTTGGCCGGAGTGGTTTAGCAACCTGCAGATGCCGTTGGCCCGTGGAATTCAACAGCAGCTTTGGTCAGGGCACTTAGAGCTGCTGCATAATGCGCCTGGATTTATCCCGCGAGCGTATGAAGGTATCGCTGCGTTTCCAAGTCTGCATGTTGGAGTCGTGGCGATCTATGCATGTTTTCTCTGGGAGCTTCACCGCTTTTGGGGTGTGTGCGGTGTTCTCTACACTGCGCTCATTCAAGCTGGATCGGTGTATTTAGGGTGGCACTACGCTATTGATGGGTATTGGTGCATCCTGCTCGCGTATCTGCTCTATCGGATAAGTAATAGGGTGACTTCCAAGACAAACTCAGGTTGAAATGGGTTTAGCTTTAAATTTCTCCATTCCGGTAATCGGTAAAGAGCTGATGATAGATTGAGCCTCGATCCTGAATCAGCTCTGAGTGAGTTCCGTTTCCTTTCATTTCTCCATCTTTCATCACCAACACCCGGTCACACTGTGGGAATAGATCCATCTTGTGGGTTACAACAAGAATGGTTGGGTGATAGTCATTTTGAGCGCAAAATTCTCGAATCTTCGGAAGGAGTTCTTTGGCAGCGGTGGCATCTAAGCTAGCAGTTGGCTCATCTAGTATTAGAATATCAGGGCGCGATTCTAGCGCTCTCGCCAGCGCCACCTTTTGCTTTTGCCCTCCTGAAAGTTTGACTCCTTTCCCGATGTTGTCTCCGATTATCGCTTCATACCCGCCCGTTATCTTTGCAACTTCAGAAGAGACCCCTGAAGCTTCGGCCACTTGAGGCAGGGTAAAATTTGGCCGCTTCGGTGAGAATCCTTTAGTGCAGTCAGATACGATCTGATCGTGGATATTTAATCCAGTAAAAAGCGTGTGATCCTGGAGCAATACCCCAACTTTGGGTAACCACTCCGCGCGCGGATCAAGATCCGCGAGGTCGATTCCGTTTACAGAAATTTTCCCCTGAGGTTGATACAGCCCCAACAACAAGTTTATCAGGGTCGACTTACCCGCTCCATTTTGTCCGGCTATTCCGATTATTTCCCCGGGAGGGAGCGTGACTGACACGGACTTTAAACTAAATGGTTGCTTCGGCGGAGTATCTTTCTCGGAAGCCTCAGCTTGCTCATCGCTTTTAGGGTAAGCAAAAGAAACGTTTTCGAACTTAACTTCCAACCCGGAGTCCCTAGAGAGAAGCTTTTCAGCAATCTCTGCCGATGCTTCAGCGGAGCGCTCAGGAGCAGATTTCTTTTCGCAGACCTCTAAAAACTTTTTTACTATTGAGATGCTTTTTAGCTGTCCAAACGTGTTTTCGATAAGGCCACTAGTTGCACCGCTAAACTGGGCTGCTGCTACAATTACAGCGGAGAGTTCCCCGGCGCTCATCGTGCCGGCTTGAACCTGTTTAAGGCAATTCCAAAGAGCAACACCTAAAGCCCCATAGCCGACGACTTCAGCCGCTAAGTGGCGCAGAGCCTGGTGGGTGTTTACTCTATCTTGAACGTCTCGAATCTCTTGGCTGATCTTTTTCCCAACATCAGACATCTTTTGATCTTTATTGGTCAGCACCATTTCGGTTAGGGCAGACGGAATGAGAAACTGATACCAAACATTATTTGCGACTTGGTATCTATCCTTAAGCTGGTTAAACATGCGATCGTATTCGCGCCGATCAAGCCAGGCAGCTCCAGCTCGGGCCGTTCCTGCAACGGCTAAGGGCAGTAGCGCAGTTGGTCCTACAATACCAACGGTTACAAGCGCTGCGCCGAGCTGCAGAGTGTCAGTCCAGGCATCCATGGGCTTTCCTGAAAATTCATAGATGCGCCAATTTTCTCCGCGTACGGTACCAAGTTTACCTTGAAACTCTTTTGAGATCAGGGTGCTTGGGGGCTGTGATCGCAGTCCATCACGCATGTGGGAGTCGATGTTAAAGACTTTGTTATTCTCGAAGCGATGTCTGGCGATGAGTTCCCCGGTTCTCGCTAGCCCGTAACCAATCATTCCGCCAAGCAAAGCAGAGAGAGCAAGTTTAGGTTCCGAAATTACCGCGTCTGGATTCTTACTGACTGAATCAATTAGTGCACCGGTAAGTAATCCAATAACTGATCCGCCGATGGCTGTGGGAACGGCGAGTGCCGCTCTAGTCCAGGCAAGCTTCTTTGTTCCTTGGAAGGCGACTTTAATGATCTCGACACTTGAGGAGAGAATTTCCTTAAGTGAAAGTTTCTCCTCGGTGGTTTTGGGATCTTTGTTCTGTTTTTCTGAGGGGGGCTCAACAGTTTTTGAGGTTGGCGCTTCAAGAGCTTCTCGGCTCAAATTAGGGACTTGTAACTCGGAAAGCACAGGGTCGGGCTGCTCCATTAGTCCCTCTCCATGTTCGGCATTCTGAAGCGCTGCGGGATCGAAGGACGGACCTGCTAAATTGTCGGGTTGCTCTAGTTTAGACATCTGTTTTTTTTGACTCTGCTATTTTCTGGGCAAGTCAATTATAGCCGCGTTTAATTTGCTAAGATACGAATTGCTCAGGCAGTAATTTTCTTTCAACCGATTGAAATAATAGTAGTATTTTGCCTGTCCGCACGGATCTGGCGGCCGCGAAAATTCACTCTGAATTCTCTCTATATATATATTGGTTGGCTTCACGGCTCCGCTGAAGGACCCTGCTCGCTAATATTTTTGGAGCGAGGCTTGCCGCCACTAGTGGCGTTCGGAAGGCAGCAAAAAAGAGATCGGTAACTCCGACTCCATATCCGAGATCGCGCCAGGGCCCCATTTGAGCTCGCTTAGCCGAATTTTCTCTCATGTTTAGATCGCTTAGAACTTCAAGTTTTACCTTGGCATCCTTAATTGAATCCAAGGCAAAAAATCTAGCGTCCCGGCTCTTAGCTCCCAAGGCAAGTGCAGGTAGTTTAGAGGGGTCTAGAGTGCTGCTCTCATCACCTTCACCCTTAAGAATGTATGAACTAATCCCACGACACATCTCTCTTTTTGGCTCGCCGTTCATCAGCACGTCAAATAGTGCTTCCGGAGAAAGATGCTTTCCGACCCAGTAAGCAACAAGATCGCTGTGTGGGGCAAGAGCGAGGAGAGTTTTGTCTTCCTTTAAATTTCGAAGTTGATTCATCGCCGCCCGCATGATCGGGA
>CAZJXY010000329.1:0-4750 GCA_964549925.1 uncultured Bdellovibrionales bacterium
TTCTTGAAATTTCCCCGGGTGTGAAGGTCAAATTTCTCAGAAAGAACGTAATTTCACTTTTTGGAAAGAGCGAGTCTCCGGTTGTAAAGGAAGTTAAAGAGGCAAAGGCTTAAAATCAAAGCGTTGATTAGGTAGGAGTTTTTTGATGAAAGCGACTATAAAACAAAGAGCAATAACTCTTTTGGTGTTGGTTATACTAGCGGTTATTTTCCTTCTGCCGACAGTTTTCCGTGACGCCTTTGCCGGCACGAGTTGGATTTCAAAGCCGATAAAGTTGGGGCTTGATTTACTTGGCGGTGTGCACTTGGTTTATCAGGTTGAAGGCGAGGAGGCCGTAAAAACCAGGCTGCAGGCGATTATTAGCGGTCTCAAAGCTGATCTGCGCAAGGAAAAGATTGCGCCGCGCTCTGCCAGAGTAAACGATAAAAACGAAATAGAGTTAATCCTTCTCAGTGATCGAGCGATTGAGCGAATCAAGCAGGTAGTTTCCGAAAACTATAAGAACCTAAGCTTTGTTGGACAAACACAAGAGGGGGAAAGCCCAAAGTTGACATTTGGAGTTCCGGCAAACGAAATTATTCAGATTAGTCGGGCCGCCGTGACCCAGGCGATTGAAACTCTGAGGAATCGAGTTGATCAGTTCGGAGTAAGTGAACCGTTAATTCAAAAGTCGGGGGATGATCGAATAATCCTTCAGATGCCTGGGGTTTCAGATGTACAGTCGGTTAAAAATATCGTCGGGAAGGTCGCTAAGCTCGAGTTTCGCTTTTTGCCTCATGGTGGCACTGGTGGCGGAACTATTACTCTAAAAAACAAGGATACTAAACAACCGGTCGAGGTTGAAGATGAGGTACAGATGACGGGTGAGGCGGTGGACGATGCCCAAGTTGCCGTATACAACAATCAAGTTGAGGTGTCCTTAAGACTTACGACTGAAGGCGCTAAGACATTTCGCGATATTACTGCGGCAAACGTTGGCAGAAATCTAGGGATTATTCTAGATGGTGAGGTGTATTCTTCGCCCACGATTCGAGAAGCCATCTCTGGCGGCCAGGCGTCGATTTCTGGCGGATTTAGTATGCAAGAGGCGCGAGAATTAGCGGTAGTGCTGCGAGCCGGAGCTCTACCAGCTCCGCTGAAAGTATTGGAAGAACGGACGGTTGGACCTACTCTTGGCGCTGAATCAATTCACAAGGGCATGATCGCGATGATCGCCGGTTGCGGCGTGATTTTCGCCTTTATGTTGCTTTACTATCGCAAATCCGGCGTCGTGGCTATCATCGCTTTGGCACTAAACGTACTATTTATCATGGCCCTACTTTCAGCATTTGGAGCGACACTTACCCTGCCAGGACTTGCCGGGTTAGCCTTAACCGTTGGTATGGCTGTAGACGCAAGTGTTATCGTTTATGAACGGATACGGGATGAAGTTAGAAACGGATCGACGCGAGATGCGGCAGTCGAAGCTGGCTATGGGAAAGCTTGGGCGGCGATCTTGGATGCCAACCTGACCACCTTGATTACCGGTTTCGTACTTTACTACTTCGGTACTGGTCCGATCCGCGGATTTGCCGTGACGCTATGTATCGGAATCATCACCACGCTTTATACTGCGGTATCGGTTGGGCGGTTACTTTTTGATTACTTCCCGCTACAGACCAACAAAGGTGAGCTTTCGGTATAATCAATAAATTTTAGAGGAACGTTATGCAGCTTATCCCACATAATCTAAAGATTAACTTCATGGGGCTTGCCTGGATTGCAGTGCCAATCTCCTTTGCCCTGATGGCTATGTCAGTATACCTGTGGATCGATATGGGGGATAGTAAATACGGAGTTGATTATCGCGGTGGAACAGAGATGGTTCTCGCTTTCAATCAAAGTACAGACTCTGAGGCAATTCGAAAAGCCCTGGACAAGGCTGGATTTGGTGAAGTAGTGGTTCAGGCTTTTGAGGAGTTTTCTGGTGGTGAGGTTAGGCAGTTTTCGATTCGTGTCGGCGATGATGGGGATTCAGGTGTAGTTAAGGCGAAAGTACAGGACGCGCTTAAAGTAAATTTCAGTGATAAGTTTTCCATCTTAAAGAGCGATACAGTTGGTCCTACGATTGGGGAAGAATTGCGAAATAAAGCTTTTCTTGCCGTTACGGTTAGTTTTATCGGGATTTTGATCTATATCTGGTTTCGCTTTGAGAGTGCCTTTGCCTTTGGAGCGATCATAGCAACGCTTCACGATGTAGTGATCGCTACGGGAATTTACTTACTGTGTGATCGCCAGATTACCGCTTCATATCTTGCGGCTGCGCTTACCTTAGTAGGTTATTCCGTTAATGACACAGTAATTGTGTTTGATCGGATTCGTGAAGAGATCCTAAAGCATAAGGATTTCGATCTTAACGAAGTAGTTAATCTTGCTATTAATTCGACGTTATCTAGAACGGTAATTACGAGCTTGCTGACTCTATTTTCAGCCGCGGCCTTATTGATTTACGGCGGTGGTGCGATTGCTGATTTAAGCTTATTTATGGTGGTTGGAATCATCGTTGGAGCTTATTCCTCGATCTTTATCGCTTCACCTTATGTTGTAATTTGGGATTATCTCTTTATTAGCAAGGGAAAGAGAAAGTCTAAGGGAAAAGCACAAGCCAAAGCCGCATAGAAATTTACTTGCCAGGGGAGAAAAGTAGTGGAGCAGGGGGACAATAATTCGAGCTCTCGGCCTCAAGGTGCCGGAGATAAGATTTTTGCTGCAGCGGGAAAGATCTTTGCTGAAGTAAAAAGAGGAGAAGTCCTTTCTGCGATTTCCAAGTTAAAGCAGAGTGGCTTAAAAGAGGCCGAGCTTCCTCCAGCTGTTGAGCAAGCAGTCGCTAATGGCGCTAGAGTACTGCGCGGAAAGTTTGAGGATTTTAAGGAGGTCGCTGGTGATCTTGTTGATCTGGCTCTCGCAAAGCGCGAAGGACTCGCGTATAAAGTCGCGTCTGCCTTGGAGCTCGCTAGCCAAAGCGAATTAAAAAGACTTGAAAAGCGCGTGCTTGAGCTGGAAAAGGAAAACTTGGAGCTAAAAGCGAAGGTTGAACCCAGGCAAAATCCGATAAAAAGGGGGAAGAAATCCAGCGCTAAATCCGGTGCACAAATAGCTTAGTCTTTCTCCGATCTTCAACCGCTATCACCTTTGCTGGCTTTGATTCAATCTCAAATGTGTTTGTAAGAAACACCGCCCCTCGCTGCATCTCACGCTGCACTTTCTCCCAAAGTTTTGGCATTGGGCCAGGAGCTAGAAATGCGTAAACATAATCATACTTTGAGAGGTCAACCTTCCATAGACTGCTGGGACTTATAGACACATTCGAACTAAATATGAATCGAAGTTTAGAAAGGAGAAAGGGAAGGGGTCCGATCTCCACCCCTAAAAATTTCCCCTTAGGTCGCAGTTTGGAAAGATACGCGATTGGTTGTCCAAACCCAGAACCAAGATCGATAAAACTAAATTCCTTATCTTCAGGAAGCTCAGCCAAGATTACATCATACATCTGCCGGCTGGTTGGATAATATGGCACCCTAGTCCAAAAAGTTGGGATGTAGGTCAGTAATGCCAGAGCTGCAGCACTGATCGGGATCCATGCCGGTAACTCATAATCAAGCGAAAAATATAAAAGGAAGGGAATTAATAAATTTAAAACTTGCCAGCTACCAGGCAGTCTAAAGCTACGGCTCAATCCAAGCGCTAGCAATGCGTGGAGCGAGACGGCAAGAAGAGAAGATTGAAGAGACGGGAAGTGAGATGCAATTATATTACTTAAAAAAAGTGTAAGGATGAATGCAATCGCCTGTGTCGTTACGGTTGCAAAGAAGAAAAATACAGCGCCGGATTTTACTCTGCTCATGGCTCAGCCTTAGCTAGTGTCTTTGGTAACTCCTTCCTTACACTTTGGCCGTAATACTTTTCAATTTCTAGAGACTTCTCCTTTAATCCGGGGGCCTCACTAAATTCCGGGGTCTTTACCAGAACGCGCACGAACAAGTCTCCCCTCGAACCATCGTTTCCGACTACTCCTTGTCCCTTAATTCGCAGTTCATCGCCGCTCTGACTTCCGGCTGGAACTTTTAGCATGACTTGATCTTCAATCCCGGGGACCGAGATTTGGGCACCAGAGATGGCTTCGTTAATCGTAATTGGAACTTCGATAATTAGACCCTTTGGTTTCATGCTGAGATACGGATGTGAGTTTAATCGAACGATCAAAACCAGATCCTCCCCTTGATTCTGCTTATCACGAAGCCTAATGACGCTTCCATCCCTAACCCCAGGAGGGATGACTACATTGACTTGACGTGTTCCCTCCGGCTCTGAAATTTCAATCCGCTTTTTTAAGCCATGAATAGCCTCTTCCAGGGTCACAGAGGCTTCAACTATTGAGACTTTGCGAATTCGACGTTGAGTAGGAGAGTCGTTTCTCTCAGCGCTTTCTTCATCCTTCTCCACATAGGTATACCACTGATCTACCGCCCAGTTTCTAAGTGCAGAAATTCTGTCGGAGATAGAACTAGCCGCAGATTGCCGCGGCTTTGGAGCGGGCTTAGTTTCTGGCTTGGCAGTTTGAGCTGGCCCCTCAGGATTTATCGAGCCAAACTTATATTTCTCGTGGCTTTCGCTGCTAGTCGAGTTTTTTGTTCGCGGATCCCTCGCTCGTTCAGCCTCCTCCTGGTATTTTTCAAAATTTTTATTTTGGTTTCGTCGTAAGTAACTTTCG
>CAZJXY010000330.1:0-4744 GCA_964549925.1 uncultured Bdellovibrionales bacterium
CGTGGTGCCTTGACGGTTCTGGAGGATAAAATAGTCACCGATCTGTTGTTTGATTTTGGCTACTACACCTGTTCCGTTCCATTAAAGTCGGTATGGGGAGCAACTAGCGATAAGGGGAAGAGCACAATTTGGCCTGAAAGCGTGCCTGAAAGTTTATTGAAAGAGATGATGGCAAATAGTAGCGGATTGGCCCTCGCTGAAAGTTCGGAGACAAAAGGCAGTGGGGGTGCCCAGAAAACTGCCAGCCCACTGGCGGCACTGCGTTATTCCGATGGAGAGGCAGCAGCCGGGGTGGTCAGTAAGGAAAGCAACGCTGAGGGCGACTCACGGAGTGGGAGAGGGCGTAAAGTCGGCCACCTTCGTCGGGTGAAGTAACTTTCCTGGGGTGAAACGATCAAGCGTTACCCCAGTCGGTAAGTTCCTACAGAATTCATTGTGCGCATAATCGACTAATAGCGCAGTCTCAGATTGATGATCTAAGACGACCGCAAAAGCAAGGAATGGTATCTTAACAGAGCGGTCAGGGGCCGCGGCCAAGCCATAGCCGTTAATAATTGTTTTAAATCGCTTACCAGTGCGATCAAATATAACGTTATAGATTGGAACCTGTGCAGATGCGTCAATATATAAAATTGAGCGTCCGTAGAGGGAGTAGGGATCCTTTATTGCTAGTTCTAATTTCCATAACCGCCGCGGAACAAATTCCGACGCACTCGGAGCCCAACTTGCGTCACCTGGGAATCTCCTGTTCTTAAAATTCCAGTATGAGGGAAAGCGCGAATCCAGGGTCTGTTCAGACGGTCGAATGGCGTAACATCCATCTTCATTTGGCTGCAGCTTAGCTATATCCAAGGAGGCAAAAGGAACCAAAGCCGTCACTAGTTCTACGTTATCGGGGGAAACTGTACCAATCTTACCCGACCAGCCCAGGAGATCATCAGCGCTAGCTGGTGAAGTAAGAAGACTATCGCTTCGATTTGAACTTGTAACTTGCCTTGATTTTTGTGTAGCCGGAGAATAAACCCAGACCGTATCTTCATCTGCACCACGGAAGCGAAACGTCAACCAACTGTATTTATCAATCGAGGCCGGAGACTTAAATTCTATGATCTCTCGGAAGAGCTGTTCATTTTTCGGCTGTGATTCAAGTAATCCGGGAAATACTCTTACGATCTCACCGGCAGCAGAACGGATGACTTTGCCATCCTTAACCCAGCTCCAATCAAACTCGGTCGAATTGTAGGCAAAGCGCCAATTTAAGGAGAGCATGTTCCAAAGAAGCTGATTTCCGAAGCGAGAAATTTGGTCGGGTGTTAATGGTTTGGCCTCTATGTTTGATCGGGACGCTCCCGGGAGAGGTTCGCGAGATCCTTCAATGCTAGGATTTATTTTGTTCCAGTCATTGCGTAACGCCGTCGAGGGTCCGAACGGGAATCCAGGAAATAATTCGAAGTTCGACTGGAAGTAGCCTTTGTTATCCAAACCGAGAGATCTGTTTTTCAACTCAACACTCTGCTGCTCCCACTGGTCGTCAAACCGCCATGTGTACTTTAGCCGACGCGCCGCATCTAGCGTTAGCCCGGCGCTACGAATTAACATGTATACTTCAGGTGATATTACCTTCTTATAGCTCGGTGCGTTATACTGGTTGATTATCACTCCGATCGGATCGCTGTTTCCCGGTTCAGGTAATGACCCAGTACCCTCAGGAAGATCCGGCACATCAAGAATAATATCGGACTGGGCGTAAGTGTAAGCTCTACTAAAAAGCAAAAATATTAAAGACAATAATAGTAGCCTGGCAACGCTTCGCATAAAGCAGAGCTTACTATAATCCAATAAAACGACAAAGATAGGGAGTGCGCTATCCTTCCTCCCCCATATGCTCAGAGAGCATCTGCTCACGGATCGTGCCAAGCACAGTAGTGTCCTCAAGCGTAGTCATATCTCCGACGTCAGCTTTTCCAGAGGCGATATTACGCAGAAGTCTTCGCATGATCTTTCCGCTGCGGGTTTTCGGCAGCCCCGGGGTGACAATAATCTCTCTGGGTCTGGCGATCGCCCCGATCATCTGAACCACGTGGTTTTTTAGCTCCTCGCCGGTCCCGGCAACAGGCTCAAACCCGGCCTTGAGGGTAACAAACGCAACCACTGCCTCGCCCTTCAAATCATCTGGTGCCCCAACAACAGCGGCTTCGGCGACCTTTGGATGAGCCACCAAGGCGCTCTCGACTTCTGCGGTTCCGAGACGATGTCCAGCCACATTTAATACGTCATCCACCCGCCCCATGATCCAGAAATAGCCGTCTTTATCTCGACGTGCTCCATCACCAGTAAAATACCAATTCTTATACTTGGACCAATACTGCTCCTTGTAGCGAGCCGAATCATTAAAGATATCCCGTAACATCGACGGCCACGGCTTTCTGATTACAAGGAGTCCCCCGGTATCCGGTGGGCACTCAGCTCCGGTCTCATCGACAACTGCGATATCGATCCCTGGTAGGGGCAGAGTAGCAGACCCGGGTTTAGTTGAGACAACACCTGGAACAGGGGACACCATGATTGCACCAGTTTCTGTTTGCCACCAAGTGTCAACGATTGGAATCTGATCTCTTCCTATCTCTTTGCGATACCAGATCCACGCTTCGGGATTGATCGGCTCACCCACTGATCCCAGGAGTCGAAGAGTGGAAAGATTATGCTTTCGAACGAACTCTGTACCCCATTTCATGAAGGTGCGAATTGCAGTTGGGGCGGTATAAAAGATCGTGACTTTATGGCGCTCGATGATATCCCAAAAGCGATCTTTGTCTGGGAAATCGGGACTTCCCTCATACATCAGGACTGTTGCTCCGTTTGAGAGCGGACCGTAAACGATATAGCTATGACCTGTGATCCATCCCACATCAGCTGTACACCAATAGATGTCGTTGTCTTTCAAATCAAACACGGTCGCAGCCGTAAAATTAGTCTGCACCATGTATCCGGCAGTGGTATGCACAATTCCCTTAGGCTTTCCTGTTGTACCGGAGGTGTAAAGAATAAATAGAGGATCCTCAGAATCTAGCTCTGCTGCCTTAAGATCTGCTCGCTGCTTCGGTACTAACTCATGCCACCAAATATCACGGCTACTGTCCCAGGCAATGCTCTCAGCAGTGCGCTTTAGCACCAAGATTTTCTCTACCGTCGGCATTCCCACTTTTAATGCGGCATCTACGTTTTGTTTTAACGGAACAACCTTTCCTCTACGAAACCCTCCATCCGCTGTAATGATTAATTTTGCGCTGGCGTCATTGACCCGATCCTTAATTGCCTCTGCTGAAAATCCACCAAAGATTACCGAGTGAACCGCCCCAATCCTAGCGCAAGCCAGCATCGCCACCGCCGCTTCGGGAACCATCGGCATATAGATTACTACGCGATCCCCTCTCTTTATTCCAAGTTCAAGT
The DNA here is from genome assembly GCA_964549925.1 of uncultured Bdellovibrionales bacterium. Lineage (GTDB taxonomy): Bacteria > Bdellovibrionota_C > UBA2361 > UBA2361 > J135 > CAZJXY01. Next base: position 3,453 of record CAZJXY010000330.1, read on the forward strand.
AAAGCGCCGGCACACCGGCAAACATCCGATCTTAACTCGTCATAAGATATCCGGCGCAACTCCGGCTTCCCGTTAAAGGGTTCACCCTCCCATAGTATCGCTGTTTTTTGTCCCTGCCCGTTGTTAATTATTCGATCAAGACAATTGAAGGCAATATTAGTTTTTCCACCTACAAACCACTTTGCATAAGGTGGAGACCACTCAAGACACTTATCCCACAGTTTGAACCAGTGTAGCTTCGCGGCAATCTCAGACCAAAACCCTTCGACATCAGATTTAGCTCTGGAAGTTAACTCGCGTAAAGTTTCTGCCGAAACGTTGGCGCGTTTTGCAAATCCGACATCAGGTGGAAAGAGCCGCTTTTCGTGTAGTACATTTTCGATTCCTGCTTTACTCATCTTTGTTACCTACCTGGTCAATAAATAGCGATTGACCGTTATAACAAAAGCTGGTGGCCGGGTTAAGCAGAAAGACCTAAGTCGCGGTTATTTTGGAATGTTTTTAAATGGATGCTTCTCAATCTCTTGCATTTTTTTCATGTGCTCTTCAAATAACGCCTGCGGACCCATGTCCTCCAGTGTACGTGAGCGCTGCATCAGTGTCTCTTTATCTTCGATAAACATGCGAGGATCGGGCGGGTAAACTTCCGGGTGAATACCTGTATCCATCCGAATTGCGTCAACGGGGCAAGCCTCGACACAGTAACCGCAATAGATACAAAGTAGGGTGTCAATTTCATATCGACGCGGGAATTTCTCGATACTTGGATCATCGTGTTCGCAAGCTTCAATATAAATACACTTAGCAGGACAAGCCGTAGCGCACAGATAACACGCGGTACATCGAACATCACCGTTCGATTTTAGGGTTAAGCGATGTCGACCGCGAAATCTCTGAGGATACTTCCGCTGCTCGTTAGGATAGTGAATCGTTGCTGGCGTAGTCCCGATCTGCTTTTGTACACCGAATAAATGTAGAAAAAGATTCCGCACAAACTTCTTAGTAGTTAGAAGTATTCCAAGCCCAACTTCCCGGACATATAGTCCCTCGAAAAATGTCATTTCACTTCTACGCTTCATAACTCAATCCTACATCCTCTTTATCTCTTCGGCCAGGGCTGAGGCGAGCTTCAAGCCTAGTTTAGGAGTAACCCCACTTACCACGTGAAATCCGCATACGTAGGGCCGACACCCGCGTACCAACTCCAAACAGTGCTCAATAAAAAAGTCGGAAAGGTCATCCTTGTCCCCTTTTGATTTTACGTAATCTAACACCTTATCGGAGAGCCTAAT
>CAZJXY010000331.1:0-4739 GCA_964549925.1 uncultured Bdellovibrionales bacterium
CTATCTACAAATAGCCTCCATAACTTTCGAGGACATGAATTATGATTCAAAAGGAATGCAACAAAAATCGCCGAAATATTACTTGCCATCCGGTATCTTAGCTCTCCTAAGCAGGGTAAAATCTGATTCCAGATTTAGGAGCGCATCTTGAAGCAAGTTGATCAATTGATAAGGGACGAGGGTGCCCCCCCAACCCTTCCTTCACTAGGAAGAGACTACTTAGCTAGTGGTGTCGTCCGTCATCGCGCTCATTGGGTCGACTTAATTTTGGAGCAGGGCGCCTCGGCCAATCTGAATCCTGCCGTGGACTTTGAAAAGATAGCGCGTGACTTGATCGCTGGAATCCGCAAAAAAGAGATCGAGATACTAAATGAAAAGATAGATGGCGCCCCTGCCATAGTTTTTGGGTTTGATAGCGATGATCGTCCCTTTGTTGTTTATAAGCTTGATATCGGAAGAAAAAGTGGTCCGCCTCGACTGATTCATTCACGCGAGGATTGTGCAAAGTATTTTGATCTGGACAACCCCGTAGGTCAAATACTAGCCGAGGCGATTGAGCAGCTCGCCCCAGCCATGCAGAGGTATGGTCGACGTGATCTTACGTTTCAGGCTGATCTGCTTTTCACTCCGGTAAGCGGAGAGAAGCGTGAAGACCCTCTCACTCAAAGTTTGCACTTTAAGCCAAACCGGCACGGAATAGAATATATCCTCCCCCAAGGCTCCAAATTCCAACCGTATGCCGCTGAGGCAAAAGTCGGACTAGTAGTCCACACCGTGGGGGTAAGACAGATAGGCGAAGAAGGCAAGCTGGAGATAAACCCATCATCAGAAACGCTTGAGATTGAGGCACTGCTTAAAGCGATTCGCTCGCCTGAGCTTTTTGCCATCGATCCATGGTCGCGCAAAGTTAGAATCGATCAAAATATGCAGCTTGGATTTACTCAAGACAAAGCTACCCGAGCCGAGGAGCTTCTCTCTAGTATCCGCGATAAGTCGAGTTCTCTCAGCAGAGAATTTCAGGCCGAGTGGAAGAGGCTGCTACCACATCTGAAGATTTTCTTTAATAGTTCGCTCAAAGACGGAGGAACGGGTGGCATTTATAAAGCTGCACAGGCCGATGAACCTTTCGATTTTCAACGTATCTTAGATAAATTTCAAGGCTGGGTGGATGCACGAAGTATTAAGGCAGGCCCAACCCCTAAGTGGGTTGCTAGAAAATTCGAGCACCTGCGTACGGCATCGCATGGCGAGTTTAGCGCACTGTGCGAAGCATATTTCGATGCAATTCGATTGCAGTACCTCCTTAAGCCACATATGCAGGAAGTCTATAGCTCGAAGCTTGGTGGCGGAAGAATTGAAGGAGTTATTCTTCAGAGCGGTGAAACCGTAGTTAAGTTAGTTGACCGGCTTGATTTTACAATGCTCAATTTCCAAGGTGACGAGGAGCGCCGCCGGATTAGAAAACTGAACAATCGTGCAAAGGATTACGAGCCGGTCGATCAAAGAAAGAAATTTGCTTCGCTCGAAACTCTACCTGCCCCATTTAACTCATGGCATCCGGGAGCGGTTTTTGTGATCTTGAAAGCGCAGCCTCCTCATACCGGGCATATCGCGCTAATCAATGAGGTCGTAGCAAAAGCAGGTGACGCTCCGGTTTACGTCATCGCCTCAGCCAAATCACCGATTGTTCGATCTGCACATTGGAAGCGCTTCGGGGCCACTGATACAAAACGCGAATTAAATGACCAAGACTATACCTATATTCTGGATAAGAACTTACGCAAGGAGATACTTCGCGCTGGAGTTGAAAAGGCAGCAAAAATACATTTCATCGAACCTCAAGCTTTTTGGGCCTATGTTTCGCGAGCAAAAAAAGAAGAGGCATCGGGGCAGGTGTATCTTGCTATGGGAGAGAAAGAGGCGGATGAAGGGCGTTACGATAAACAACTTGAGAAATACCGAAGCCATCTTTGCCCAATTGTAGTCAAGATGCAGAAAGAGGGAATCAGCGGTACGATGGTGCGAGAAGCTATCAAAGCAGTTGCTCAATCAGGAGATTTTCACTCTGAACAGTTGCTTGATCGCGCATTTGAATTCATTCCGGCGGACAGACGCAATGATGTAATTGAGCGCGTGATTCAAGCCTGGAAGAAAGTTGATGCTCATGCTTCGAGATTTAGGAAAACATCCTCGAATGAGAACTTAAACTAAATTCATTCTAGTAAAAACTTCGTCTAAGTTTCTAGATAGATTGGGGGGGTGCAGTGGTAGTCTTAAGAACCATAAAAACACAATTAAGTGCAAAAACCACTACACCCCACCATCCACACGTTCGCTTTTGTCAAACGCGTGCAAAGCGACCGAGCAATCTCTTTAGCGGAGATGCTTTGGGTGCTTTCTCCACGGCGCTTTCATAGTGCTCGCCGAAATTCATGCAAGCATTCAGCGCCGTTCCTAACAGTTCGCCTTTTAGGCAAAGTTCGTCGCAGAGCAGCATGGAGCGGTATCCGGCATCGTACAACCAGGCAAGCTCCAGAAAGTCTGCGCACGCTGGCACTGCCTCGTGAATCACCGACAACATAATCCTTGAGCCGACACAGGCTTCCGGATCTTTGCTGATGATTAGCTGCAATGCCTTCATGATCTCATGCGGGCGCTCAACCTCGACATAGAGATCTCCCCGTGCAGCCACAAGACTCAAGTTTGGCTGCTTTCGGAACTCTTTTGCTACGAACTCAAGTCCGCGCCGATTTTCGATCTTTAGTCGAATCTGCGCGTCCGGTCCGACGAGCTCCCGAAAGCGATCGACATCGTCTTGACTTCCGACGTACGAGAGGAAGTATCGATCGATGCCGTATTGCCTCGCAATCTCGATCTTCTCCAGTTCACTTTGGGTAAACTGAGAGCCAAGAACCTGCAGGCTTTGATCCCGAATCTGCAGTGACTCACCGGGTTTGACCAGATACTTCGGCCCACCGCGGAAAATCAGCCGACGGCCGTCTTCCTCGATGCGCTCAAGTAGGGCACTATCTGCACCAGCCTTGAAAACAACCATTGTCGGAGTTTTAACCCGAATCGGATGATTCAAGGTGATGTCTAGATAGCGCTCGTTGAAGTGTGTCTCTATCACCCGTAACTGCCAACCTTTGACATCAAAGAACAGCGGGACTTCCGGCATGAAAGAGGCAGCAAGCTGCAGTTCACGTCGAAGTTCCTCGGCAGTCCAGTGTGGGTTGTTCAGTCGGATCCCACCGAGTCGGCTGTCCTTTGCGAATCTCGCAAAGTGAGCAAAGCTCGGCTGCAGGGTAGCCAGGAATTCAATCGGCAGCATGCTTTTCTCCTTGAGCCGGGGGAGAGACTTGAATCCGTCCCCCGGCTTTTGAAGGTTGATGCGGTCAGAGAAGACGCTTGGCGGATTTGCCCTTGTCACCATCCGTGAGCTTGAGGATCGAGTTACCAGGCTTGCTGGCTCCCGCGTCCTTAGGCAGCTTGTGGATGGTGGAAAGGGACTTCATCACCGTTCGAACCTGCGCGTCGGTCTGACGACCTTCGATCTCCTTTTTGAAGTAACCGATTCGACCGGTTTCCTTCGCCAGGATGCCAAAGATCACGTCGACCACACGCTGCGCTTCCGGCAGATCGCAAACGTGGTCTTCTCCGAGGAGATCGACCCAGCGTTTACGGATCTGCTTGTCATCTGAGCTCATGCCATCACCGGAATCGAGATGGTATGGCTTTCGAATGAGATAAACGCTGAAGCGCTCTTTGAGCTGCTTGAAGACCTGATCGGTCGACACGCGGCCCTGCAGAGTGACGCCAGCGATCTCTTTGGCCTTGTCGGCGGGGATGAAGTCGTACGGCTTCTCATCGCCGATAAAGACCAGGACCGGTTTGATGGCCTTCGGCATAGAGACCTTGTGAAGGCAGTACAGAGCTGCGAGCTCATACGTCTCTTGCAGTTGACCACCGCCATTTCCTTCGATCACCAACTCCTCCAGCCGGGTTTTCAAGTCCGTTCCGGAAGTGAAGGGTCGAATCTGCAGCGGGTAGTCGTCGGAGTAGGCATCGCCAACCGCCCCGAATGCTATCTCAAGATCGTCGCCGAGGTACTCCTTGGCTTCGAGCTCGAGGTAGGGCAGCTTGGAGAACATCCACTTCGGCCACTCACCCATCGATCCGGTGACATCCGAGAGGATGATCAACGGATTCGTGCAATTGGTCTTGATCGACGCCTCGCGCAGGTCAGTTTTGGCCGTGCGCTTACTGACTGCATCATCGTAACTACGACCCGCATGGGCATCGTAGTGATGATAGGCAGACTTGAAATCATGGCCCCTCCAGGGACCAGGATCGAAATCACCTGATTCAGACATGTGAATCTCCGTGTTTGAGAGGACAGAACTAAGAAGAGAAGCCCGGAATGGGCTTCATACCAGAGCGCTTGCGACCAAACGCTACTTCTCGCACCTTTTGGAAGGATTCGAACAGATCCTCCTCCTTCCAGTTGGGGCGTCGGCGCACTTCCCTAAGCAGAAGGCGCTTGATGAATTTGCAAAGTTCCTCAGGAACGTCCGATGGAACTTCCAGACGCTCCGCGGAATCTGCACTTCCACTCAGCGCATACAGCATCGTCATTCCGAGGCTGTAAAAATCGCTCTCCGGAACCAGCGGAGAACCGGCCAGTTGCTCAGGAGAGGAGAACACCAGGGTGTAACCTTTTGGATCGCTGTCTCGAGTCG
>CAZJXY010000332.1:0-4737 GCA_964549925.1 uncultured Bdellovibrionales bacterium
ATGGAATTTGGCCGGAACTTACTCTTTTTACCTGCTACTCTTGTCATCACTCTCTCTTGGGCGATCAGTGGAAGGTGCGTGACTATGGTGAGAAGCCAGGAGAGCTTCGACTGAATCTCTCTCCGCTCCTTACTGTGCGAGAAGCATTAGAAGTTTTGAAACCAACTGCGGCTGAAAAGCTCGGAGCCGCGATCTCGGGCTTACATGATTCCTATAAGAGTGGCGAAGGAAGCTCAATGCTAGCTGAGCTTGATCGAGAGCTTCAGTCGGCGGCGCAGCTTGTGAATCAATTAAAGTTTACTGAAGAAGAAGCTAAAAAACTTCTCAAAAAGGTAGTTCACTTTGCTGCCGATACCCCGTACTTTCAGTACGAAGAGGCTGAGCAGCTTGCCATGGGGGTCTCCGCAATAATCTCCTCGCTCGATTCCAGTGGTAAACTTCATAAGCCTCGCGTCGATGGGCTGTATGACGCTCTAAGGAATCCGGAAGATTTCGTGGCCGAGGAGTTTACCAAAAAAGCTAGGGAGTTTGCGGGAGGGTTGTAGTAGATGTTGCTTGCTTATACTAATTACCATGATCCAAAGGCTGATAAAGTTGAGCTTTGTCTAGTACCGGAAAAGATTGATCAGTTCGCGGTTCCACTCAAAGTTTCGGCACTACAGGTGACCGAAAATGCTGTCATCCGGGTAAGTGCGCTCGAGGGCTTAAAGGTTAAAATCGATCAGAGCGATGGCTCGGTAGTTGCCACTCCGGTTGAGCCGGCTCAAATGTTTCTAACTCCTAGCTATCCGGATTACCCGGGTATCCGGGTAAAACAGCTTAAATTCATCCGTGAAGGGAACTTCATCCATGTATTTTTCATGTCGATGAGTGGCAAGGCCGAGTGGAAATCCTGGAAACCTAATGAGATGTAGGGATTAAGCAACAATCGACCATTCCACCAGAATAACCATTTAGACCCCTTAGAAGTTAGGCGCAACATATAGGTTTTTACGGGAACGCGGGCGGTGCGAGCAGTCAAACTTGCAATCTCTTTAATTCGGATTCCTAGGCTCTTTGCCTACCTCTTCCTTTTACCGCTAATACTCAGCGTGGGGGTGGTGTATGTTCAATTGATCTTCACCAGAGCGTTGGTTGCTGTGGAGAAAACTGATAGTGCCTCCCTGGAGAAGCGGATCAATGAGACCGACGATGAAAATCTGGTAAGGAAATTTCTATTTGGCTCGAGCTCGCCGCTGCCCCCTCCAAAAATCTGCCGTTGGAGTATGCAGCGCGTTGAAGATGGACGGACGCTGGAACTTCCGCAATCTGTGGAGTGCCGCCCTGATAGGCTCGATGTTGCTTTGCAGGTCAAAGATCCGATGACTTTTGATACGGCGCCTTATGAAGCGATATTCAAAGGGAATGTCGAGCGTATTCACGTATGTTCAAGCTGTGCGCCTGATTCTGTGATCAAAATAGGGGACAATTCTGTCGAATCCCGTACAAAGAGCGTGATGGGTCTAGCAGTGATTAACTTGGCGAGATTCAATAAAGATCTAAGATATCGTTATGTCGAGGCAGCTAAAGGATTCGATCAAGTAAAAGCGCTCTTGGGCGATATACATTTAGAGGCTGCTGGATTTAAGCACTCGATTAATATCTCTTCACTAAATACTTCCTTAGCGATTCTGCTTAATCTAACATTTCTAATTTTGGTGACGCTATGGTTAGCGCTTAAGGCTCATCGAAAAGTTTTAGATTATTTTGCTCGGAGTGGCGCGCTTCTTCCTATGGTTGCTGCCACCGGCAAAGGGTCGTTTTACGGGGCTATCTGGATCTTGACCGTTTGTCGCGTGGGTGCCTTTTTATTTGCTGCGGTTCCCATTACTTTGGCCGGACTTTCAAACTTTCTTGAGGAGCAGGATTTAATACAATTTGTCGGGGATAGTTACTCACGCTTTGCGATATGGCTCCTAGCGATAGTTGCATCTCTGAGTTGTGCTACAATTATCGCTTCGGTCGCGGAATTAAAGCATAGACACTCGCTTCTGAGCTTTACCTATCGTTATCTTCCTTTCATAGTTAGTATCCTTGGTGCCTTAATTTGGGGGGTTACATTTCTATTCGATGGTCATGATTCTGTGGTGAGCATAGTTCGTGCGGTAGTAGCCTCCATTCCTATCGCCGGGATTGTTCCGGTTCTTGTTGGTCCGGTGTTTGAACCTCCGATTTTAGTGCTGCTGCTCCACACGCTGCTAACGGCAGCGCTCCTAACTTTTACCTTAAGAAAAAATGCTCGCTGGTTTGCGGCGCATCTGGAGGAGATTTGAAGTGGTAACTCGGTATGAAATTACCCATGGCTGTGAAATTAAAGCGAGAAACTTGCAAGTCTTCTACGATCAGCATCTGGCCCTACGAGCCGAGGAACTTCTGATTCGCGGCAATGTAGTCGCCTTGGTCGGGCATAATGGCGCAGGAAAATCCACCTTCATAAAGGCAATGCTCGGCTTACTCAATTACACAGGTGAAATTGGGGCTTGGAGCTTCGGGCAGAATAATGGCGCTAAGCTCTTTCCGCAGGAAGATATGGCTTTTTGTCCTGAGACCGGGTCGGTATTCGCTGATATCTCAGTTGAGAGTTACGTAAAACTTTGGTGCCGTTTTAAGCATGGAGACGGTGATTACTATAAAAAGGCGGGGAGTAAGTACGTTGAATTATTATCGCTCCCTCCGCTTTTCCGCAAATTAGGACGTGAGCTTTCTAAAGGACAGCGGCGTAGAGTGCAGACGGCCATTGGATTTTTGGCCAGACCAAAATTATTTTTCTTTGATGAACCATTTGATGGTTTAGACGTTCAAAAAACAAATGAGCTAACGGACATAATCCAAGAACATGCCTCTGAAATGTCCTTTATTATCTCCTCTCATCGTATGGACGTGATGGAGCGATTGGCTGATACGGTTGCCGTGCTTCGAGGAGGAGAGTTTATTAGTGTCGGCGGAGTCGAGAAGGTTTGTCGTGATCTCTGTTCGAAGAGCTATACAATTAGCAACTTGGCTAATCCCGAAGAAACGCAGTTAACTCTAGCACAAAAATTTCCAGAGCTCTTGGTTACCCGGATTGGCGAACAGCTTGCAGTTGCGGGTCACGCGATAAAGCTAGAGCAGATCGAAAATTGTGTGAGGAGTATTGATCAGAACGGAATCTCAATTGGAGAAGGTAAACCAAATTTAACCGATGCGATGAACTATCACCTGCGAGGTTTAGCCCCAAACTCGCACTAACCCTTCGCCATTCCGAAAAATGTTTGGTTGCCGCAGGTGTCCTTGGCCGCTCCTCTAACCATTGTGCTAAGTGCGGTTAAATTACGCTCCAGAAGGGAAGATGGCGAGGTGATGCTATCCAGCGATGTCTCAATCGGAAGCTCAGCGGTGGGTCCGTCGCTCGCGCTAATCAAAAAGGTAAAAAGGGCCTTCCCGGGGTCAAAAAGATTACTGTTTTTTCCAGGGCTCTCCAGACTTCTTCTCTGAGCGGCATCGGAATCAAGCACCTTTGCGGCGCTTTGAAGCAGTTCGTTCCATGACTCGCTTTCCAGTGTAATTAGTTGTTGAGATTCTGTGACGTTTCTCTCTCGGAGAATCTTACCGCACTCGGAGAATAACTTGCCATTAAATATCTTGTAATGCTCAAACTCTGTCGGACCCAAAAGGTTAGCTCGGCTAAAATAGATCTCGAAGCTTTGCGGCGGTTTTGCCGCGGCGATCTCAGAGTTTGGCGCAACCTCGGAAGTTGAGCAGCCAAGTAGTGCAAAGGTAAAAGCGCAAGCGATTATAATTTTCACCGGGCAACGTTACCAGTTGATCCTGTTTTGGCACAAGAGGGAAGGGGTACTTAAGCGTTCGGCTGCAATTTCGAGAGTAGTTGCTGAGCTTTGGATCTTAAATTACCCCGATCTTCCTCGTTTAGTACTTTACGCCAATTTGCAAATTCACCGGTAAATTCTACGAACGTTGGAAGTATTGAGACACTTAATTCCCCTCCGATCTCCCTCAACCGATCTAATCGTCGCACAAGTCTTGAGGTATGTTCGTCACTAGTTGGACCACTGTCATGCGGATTAGAGTATCTTCGTCTGGGCGAGTAAGCAGGAGTCAACTCAAAAAGCACGGTGCGCTCTTCTTCATGTTTTTCAATCGAACTAATAGTCGAGCGCACTGCGCGCTTTACGTCCGGATCGTCGTGAATCGCTGGCCGGGGTTTCCAACGGTCTAGCTCCTCGCCATTTAACATCGCCTTTAGGCGTTGGCATACGTCGACACTCCCTACTTTACCGAGCTCAGATAACTTTTGCAGAAATTCTTCTTTGTTCTGCCCAACAGGAATTAGAATCTCTTTGATTAGTGAGCGTTCTTGATCGATCTCACTCGCGCTGCGCACTCCAAACGGGTTGACTGGATCTTTAGCTTCCCCGGCAGTAGTACCTTCGTCCGCAGCTTCCGACTCCTGAGCCACGGCTTCTGCACTTTCTGCCTCCTTCGGGTTCTCAATAACTTCCCCTTGTCGAAGCTTGTATGGCTTAAAGCTTCGGGGGAGCCTAACGCCAATAGCGGCTGCGGCGCCGATCAACTTTGCGTCCCACTCGGCAACTGCCTCGGGAAGACGAGGTCGGTACGTTCTTAGAGTTTGATTATCCTCTTTGTGGTTTAGAGCGGGCGGAAGCACCGTGATAACGCGCTTTGAGAATTCGCGCATGG
>CAZJXY010000333.1:0-4730 GCA_964549925.1 uncultured Bdellovibrionales bacterium
CTCCCTCTCATCCCCAACTTTTAATTCAACTGTCCCATTCGTGCTATTTGGGGTGAGGGTAAATTTCAAGGAGAGACGCCCTTTGCCCGATGAATCTGGCGGACCTTCTAATACTCCTTCGTAGCTTTGACCCAAGCACTTCAAAGCTTGAGTTTCCCCGCCGGTGCTTTGCGCCGCATCGATCGGTTTAGAAGTAAAGTATGTAAAACTTCCCTGGGAACCGCGTAAGTCCGGGGTACACATGGCGGAAAGGATATTCCCCTCGAACTTTTCAGGGGGATAGGAGATCGGCACACGGATTATGTTGGAAAAAATTCCGTATTTCCCCAAAATCTTCCAAAACGGCTGAGATTTTCTGGTGATCGCAATCTTTGGCTTCCCTAATGGGATCTTCCACGGGCCTAACGATAAAAACTTCGTGTTCGCTTCGGTTTTTGTCGAGGCTAGCATTGGAAGATAGGCGCGCTTATCCCTAGTAAGAAAGTCGAAGATATTATGAGCACCAGGATTAACGCCTGTTTGGAAACTAGACCACGCCACGGGAGAAAGCGCCGGCAAGGTCGTCCCCAACCGTGAGTATGTGCCCTGATCAGCAAGCTTTTGCAGGTTCGGCAATCGACCCTCGGCCATGAATTTGTCCGCTAATTTTGGTTCTAGTCCATCTAACCCAACAACCACTATCCTTCTTGCGCGCGCGTTCTTCGAGACCCCACGCTTTCTAAGCTTTCTAATCACAAACTGAATTGGCCAGAGCGCCAGTGTTGCAAGTGCCATAACAATGGTGAGAAGAAAGACAGCGGTGGAGCCGAGGAAAGCAAATCCTGCACCCGGACCAATATAGGCGTGCGCAGAATCCACAAAGACCAGAATTGAAATTCCTAGAGTGATAACGAGTGCTAATTGGTCTCGGTAAAATTTCATAGCGTTATTGGATGTAACCCAGTGATTTTAATTTATCCAAAGTTGAATCAGAAATCTCCCCTGTACTTTGAGGCGCTGGCTCAATCCTCCGCCTTTTAGCCTCACCAAATACAGAGTCAAAAAGCACCCGCATGCTCGAGATTAAACCTTGATTGTCTAACGGAGCCGTTTCCATGTAGTCCTTAAAACGATCAAAAACTCCTACTAACTCCGAATCATGCCATTCTGAAATTAAGTCCTTCGTACCCTGACCCTCTGGTGGCATCGGTGCCTTTAGTATCAATCTCTTTCCATCTAAGCTACTGACCGACTTTAAATTATACCAGCGACGAATTTCGGATAAGACTCCCGAACGCCCTTCAATCGCCTGTTGGTCTAAAAGAGACACTCCCTGATGTGCGCCGTCCAGTTTAATTCCAACGCGATCAAGAATGGTAGGAAACACATCTATCGTACTGACAGTATCCTTTATTAGCCTACCACTCTCCCCTCTCTGTCCGCTCTTAAATAACAATGGTACGTGCACTTCGTCATTATAGAGTTTATAGCCATGACGATGATCTCCGTGCTCCATAAATTGCTCACCGTGATCTGCAACTATTACAATCATTGCATTCTCGTATAATCCTTTGGATTTTAACCACTCGAACAGTTTTCCAAGTTCGGTATCTAAATAGTTAATTTCTCCGTCGTAGAGATTGATATACCGTTGCATCTTCTCCTCGTAATCCCTACGCGATATTTTTCCGCTGAACTTTTCCTTATACTCCTTTGGCGGCGAGTAAGGATCATGAGGATCAAGGTAATGCATATAAATGAAGAATGGCTGACTTTCTTTCGCCATCTGTTCAATCATTTCTATTCCATTTTTGTTAACCTCTTCGGCGATAGCACGATCGCGAAAGCGATAATGATCGAAACCTTGTTGAAAGTTAAACTCTTCAGATGTCCATGGATTAGAGGTAATTCCGGCGGTCTGATATCCGTACTTTTTTAGCGCCTCCGCCAACGTTTCAAGATTAGAATTTAATCTTGCTTCCGCGGCCTTGGCCACTTCTCGGCTATTTGGTGGCATCAAGCCATGAGCTGTCACGTACATTCCTGTCATGATCGAGGCAAGTGAGGCCGGGGTCCAAGGCGCCGCTGTCAGCGCATATTCGGCCTTCACATTAGCCGCTGCGAAAGCATCTAAGTTCGGTGTTGTGGCTCGCTCATACCCATACCCACTCAAGTGATCGGCCCGCAAAGTATCCAACACTAATAAAATTACATTCGGACGCTCCACCGAAAAGCGCTTACGCTCACATGCGGAGAGGAACAGTAGTGATAGGTTGAGGCAAACTATCAAGACCAGACGTGAAAACTTCATTCGATTGAAACGAGTTTAATTGTAGTGACTTTAACGCCTAATGCTATAAAACATTTGGGCTATTTGCGCAATTTGCCGTCCCATCAACCGTGCACTTGTGTAATATTGCTAATTTATGTTCAAGCGCTTTATCGGATCATCGGAATCGGCGCGCGCGTTAAGTAGCGCGGGAAGCGCTACATTTGCAATTAACTTGTTTGGCACTGCAATCGGCTTCGGTTTACAGGTTCTCTTAGCTCGGGTGCTTGGTGCTGAAGAGTATGGAGCCTATAGTTACGTAGTAGCGTGGCTGACAGTTTTAGTGTTGTTCGCTTCACTAGGTTTTGACTCAAGCTTGGTGCGCTTCGTAGCCTCTTATAGGAATAAAAATGAATTGGGCTTGTTGGCCGGACTGCTTAGAACAAGTTTCATCTCTACACTTGTGTGCTCCCTCCTAATTGGTTCCGTTGTTGCTGTGGTAGTTTCTCTATTCTGGTATAGGATTGACTCTCGATTAGTTACACCTTTTCTCCTCGGCGCCATTCTTCTTCCGATATGGGCGCTATTTACCATCTGTATCGGGGTACTTCAGGGAATGAAGCTATACTTTTGGGCGAGGGTTCCTCAGTTTATCATTCGACCGTTTTTCATGTGTCTAGTGGTCGGGACAGCCTTCCTACTAGGTAAGGAACTCTCTGCGCGGGCTGCAATGGGCATTCATATTTCAGCGCTGTTGCTCGCACTTACGCTTTGCGCCCTAAAGCTTTCACGCTCGATTGGGCCACAGTTGCGCAATGTAGTTCCGGTGGCTGAGAGGGGGATCTGGTTTAACGCTACTCTTGGATTGATGTTAGTTGGAGCACTGCAGAGCCTGGCATCGCAAATTGACACGATCTTGCTTGGAACTTTACTGCCGCTGCGAGAGGTTGGCCTCTATTCGGTCGCTGCCAAAATCAGCACTTTAACTCTCTTCGGAATGCAAGCGATTAATGTAGTGGCTGCTCCAATGATTGCCGAAACTTACTCTGCGCATGAAGCTGATTCTAAAGTTCGTAAAGAATCTCTGCAAGAACTTGCCTCTCGAATCGCTCGATGGATTGCGGTTTTCTCAATTCCACTAACATTGGCAGTCGTTATTTTTGGCAATTCAGTCCTAGCTGCCTTCGGAATAGACTATGTCAGTGCCTACTCGGCGCTGCTCTGTTTAACTCTCGGTCAATTAATCAATGTTTCGGCCGGCCCAGTAGGGTTTATGTTAACTATGACCGGCAACGAACGTACAAGCATTTATCTGTTAGTCGTTGCTATTTTGACCAATATTTTACTGATCTATCCTCTCACCTTGTTTTTTGGATTGAGTGGGGCCGCTTTGGCAACAGGGATTTCAATTGCCCTGAGAAATATATTAGCGTGGGTTTACGTTAAGCGAATTTTAGATGTCGATCCATCTTTGTACCCAATTTTTAGGCGACTAATTAGGCGCATTTCTACTAAGAGTTCAGAGAATGTTACAAAGTAGATCGCAACAATCCCTTACCAACTCTATTGGATTATCGACTCTGCATAAGCTGATCGCGGAGAAGTGTAAATTTTGCATCTGGAAGAGTGTTGATCGTCTCGAGGAAGGCTTAGCTGGCGAAACGGATATCGACATTCTAGTGGATTCGGAATGCCTGACGAAGTGTACAGCCACGCTCAAAAGCTTGGGTTGGATAGAATTGAAATCCGAATCCTGGAGGGAATTTCCAGGAGTGACTGATTTCGTCAGATACGATCCTTCTGGAAAACATTTCCTGCACATTCATCTTCACACCAAACTTGTGATGGGAGAGGAGCGAATAAAATCCTTATCGCTTCCCTTGGAAAAGTTATTCCTAGAGACGACGCTCACTCCTTTCGGCCTCCCATGCGTAAACCCTGCTTTGGAATTCATCGTACTACTACTTCGGATTCCTCTTAAGATTAAACTTGAACATCGCCTCTTGGCGTTGTTTTTGCGAGACAAAAACACATTAGTAAGGCGCTTCGAGCCTGAGTATCGGCGATTAAAAGCTGAGTTTACCGAAGACGATCTCAGGACATTTTTAGCAAAGCCTGAGCTAAATTGGATTAGTTCTCAAATAGTACTCTCTACCTATCATGATCTACTTTGTTTTGACTCAGACGCACGAGCTGAGATGTTAAATAGCATCGCTCCTTTTCGAAGAATCAAGGGCGGCATGCTTTTGATTGAAAAATTACGGCGGGCGATCTTACGACGGAGCGAGGGAAGCGGAAAAAGGCTGCTGACTAGAGGCATATCCTTCGCGGTTGTTGGATCTGACGGTTCGGGGAAGAGCTCTTTGGTCAAAGAGGTAAAAACCAAACTTTCCTCATTTTTTAGAGTCAGGCACGTATACCTTGGAGGTAGTCCTAAATCAAAAGGTTTTGGACGCTCTATTGTTAGACTCTTTATCTTCCC
>CAZJXY010000334.1:0-4715 GCA_964549925.1 uncultured Bdellovibrionales bacterium
GCTAGTGACAGATCTGATCCGTCTAGCCCTGCAAGAAGATCTCCCTTCTGGTGATATCACATCTGAATTAACAGTTCCGGCTCTCAGTAAATCCTCTGCTGAAATCTATGCTAAGCAGTCTTTGGTCGTCTGTGGACTTCCTTTAATTGAGGAAATTTTCAAAGTTGCAGCCTGTCAGGGAGAGGTCGAGCTAATTAAAATGGATGGGGATACCGCTCAACCCAACGATGTTCTGGCAAAAATTCGATCTCAAACCCGCAACTTATTATCACTTGAGCGTACGATTTTAAATTTTCTGCAAAGATTGTCAGGGATAGCAACTTTGACCCGATCGGTGGTGGAGAAAGCTCACGGATTTTCGGTGTGTGACACCAGGAAAACTACACCCGGGTGGAGGGTCCCTGAAAAGTATGCGGTTAGAATCGGCGGAGGCAAGAATCATCGTGGATCGCTTAGCGACATGGTCTTGGTTAAGAATAATCACATTGATGCAATGGGCGGTGACATTAAGCTCACCTTGGCGCGGGTATTTAAAGAAAAGCCAGCATATGTGCCGGTCGAAGTGGAAGTTCGCTCAATTGACGAGCTGAAATCGGTTGCGGAATTTTCTCCGGACATTATTATGTTGGATAACATGCAGGGTGATCTGCTTAAACAGGCGGTTGAATTGGCTCGTAAGTTGGCACCGAATTCAAAGTTGGAGGTTTCGGGAGGGGTAACTGAGGCTCGTTTCCCGGAGTTTGAATCACTTAATATCGATTTTGTCTCGATGGGAGCCCTGACCCATTCAGCGCGTTCGGTAGACATTTCAATGCGGGTTCTTAAATCGTAAAATATTTGTGAAACGAAACAAAGAACTAGAGGCAGAAATTAGAGATGGCCTTTCGAGCAATCTCGTCTGGGTGATCGAGTGTTATGAGTCAGTTGACTCCACCATGGACTGTGCTAGGGAGTTAGTCTCAAGAATCTCCCCGGGCCAGGTGGGGTTAATCTTGGCTCAAAGTCAGGCACGTGGTCGGGGTCGTCAAGGTCGAAGGTGGGAGAGTCCTGAAGCGGGCTTTTTTGGGACTTTCGTATTTCCCACAATTGCAGCGCTTGAGAGACTCCCGTCATTTACCTTAGTAGTAGGGCTAGAGTTAGCCCGTATATTGGAGAAGCGTGTCGACGGATTAAAACTAAAGTGGCCTAACGACGTACTCACGCGATCGGGAAAAAAAATTGCTGGAATTTTAGTTGAGCATCTGCTGCAGATGAATCGTTCGTGGTTATTGGTTGGGATTGGCGTAAACTTGAAAGGAGCGCCTGGTAATTTAACCAGCGCAAGTTCAGTGGATTTAGAAGGTGGTGCTAATCTCGGCGTAGCCGAATTATCAAGAGCTCTGTGCTCAACTCTGCCGCAGGCCCTGGGTAAATTCGAGCGGACTGGATTCGAAACATATCGTGAGGAATGGTTAGCCAGAAGTTTTCAGCAAGGTGAGAGCATAACGGTGCACACCGGAAACGGTGTAATCAGCGGGCTTTATCGGGGTGTAACTCCGGGAGGAGCTTTGCTAGTATTGAGCGGTAACAAAATACAGGAAATTCTAAGTGGAGAGATCAATGTTACTTGCAATTGATATTGGAAACACAAATATAGCGGTGGGGGTGTTTGAATCCGATAACCTGTTAACGGAGGTTCGCTTAAAAACCGACCAAGCGCGAACTGTGGATGAGTACTGCGCCACTTTATTCTCAGTGTTCGAGCGGAAACTTGGCTCTAATATTAAATTTAGCGGATGCATCGTGTCCAGCGTAGTTCCACCTTTG
Source organism: uncultured Bdellovibrionales bacterium (assembly GCA_964549925.1). GTDB lineage: Bacteria > Bdellovibrionota_C > UBA2361 > UBA2361 > J135 > CAZJXY01. Next base: position 1,807 of record CAZJXY010000334.1, read on the forward strand.
ACCGATACGATATGTAGAGTGGTAAAAGAAGGCTTTGGGGTAGAAAGTTTGGTTGTCGGAGTCGGCATTAAAACCGGGGTGTCGGTTAAAGTAGATGAGCCGCGAGCGGTCGGAGCAGACCGTATAGTTAACTCTGTTGCAGCTAAGAAACTCTTCGGTACGCCAGCTTTGGTAGTAGATTTCGGAACGGCCACGACTTTTGACTATGTCTCTGCGGATGGAAGTTATGAGGGCGGAATCATAGCTCCTGGTTTGAATCTCTCGGTTAATGCATTGGTGCAAAATACCTCCAGACTTCCCAAAATTGAACTACAATGGCCTGAACATGTGGTTGGCAAAAACACGGTTGCGGCGATGCAATCCGGGGTGATGATTGGATACCTTTCTTTGGTCGAGGGTTTGATCGATCGGATCATTGGGGAGAAAGGGGAGATAAAGTATATTGTAACGACAGGCGGGTTAGGTCGTGTGCTTTCGGCACATTCTGAAAAGCTTAAAAATTACGATCCTTACCTAACTCTGAAGGGCTTGAGATTTATTTATGAGTTAAATCGCTGAGAACGGTATCGGCCTAATTTTCATATGTCCAATACGCACAACCCAGATTTAGATAAGGATCAGGCTCAATCAGCTGATTTTGATTCCCTCTCTAAAATTTGGGAGACAACTTCATCCCAAGTTTCATGCTCGGAGGAAGAAAAGAAAGATGCCGAGCTTGTAATTCAGGGTAAAGATAGGATCGAACTGCCAAAGGCACTAACTGCGGATAGCGACGACTCTGTAGATATTCGGAAATTAATTGATGGCATGACTCTTCCTCAAAAGATGAAGCTTGCGCTATTCGGAAGTAAACAGGTTAGGGGTCTCTTAATCTTTGATACCAATCGATTGATTCAGGAGTGCGTATTAAAAAATCCAAGAATGCAGGTGATTGAAATCGAAGAATTTGTACGAAATACAAGTTTACCCGATAACGTTTTTCGCGGGATCGCACGTAATCGCGATTGGATGAAGTCGTATGCGGTAAAAAAGGGTCTGGTCTGTAACCCTAAAACCCCTTTGGACTTATCGATGCGCTGGCTTGGCTTTCTGAACGCGAGAGATCTAAAAGAGATCTCTCGTTCTAAAAATTGTCCTCAGGTTCTCGCTAATGAAGCTCGAAAGAGAGTTTCTCCTTGATTTTTACGAAGCCAAAAAGTAATAGACAGTCTATCAGATTCTCAGGCTCAAGAACCGATAATGATTCCTCAATTTTCCTCAAATAGAGGCTTCGCGACTTTCAGTAAATCTACGTAACTAATAATCCCCTTAAGCCATCCACTCTGACCGTCAACAACTGGGACAGCACTAATCTTATTTTCAAGCATAAGTTCGATAATCTCTGGGATATCGGTACCAGGCTCTACCGAGATAACATCTGTATGCATAATCTCTTTTACTTGGCGTTCCAGCTGCTTCTCCCTGGCCTTAAGGTCATCAACCGATGTGCCAAGCGGCAGGACCCAACTTCTTATATCACGATCGCTTAGTATACCGACCAACTCTCCATCCTCGACAACAGGCAAATGTCGGATTTCTAACTCCAACATCTTCTCTATCGAGTCCCTGACCGTATCGCTCGGCGCAACATACTCCGGCTTTTTCGTCATGATCTCTTCTGCGGTCATATCGATTCTCCCATTTAAATAATCAACCATTCCTTTTCGGAATCACTAGTACGGGGCAGGGACTAAAGCGCAGTACTCGCTCGACCACACTTCCTAATAGGGCCTTACCGAGTCCGCCACGCCCGTGCGATGCCATCACAATTAAGTTTATTTTATTGTTGGTGGCGTAGTCGCAGATCTCGTTTCCAGTCGACTTTGTTGAAAGCAAAACTTCAACCTTGGCCTTTTGATTATGAAACCTCTCCGCAACGATCGCGTTTAATTTGGCTAGCGCCTTTTCACGCAGCTCCTTTCTATAGGAAACAATTCGTTCTGGATTGGGAATCTCTCCGAGCAGCACATCCGGAACCGCCCAGTCTTCAATTACGGTAAGCAGTGTCACTTTCGCCCCTTCCATCTTAGAGTGGTATGCGGCTAAATCGAAGGCGGCTTCCGCGTCCTCTGAGAAATCAGTTGTGACTAAAATGTTATCGAATCGCATCCGGCTTCTCCTCGACTTTGGCTAATTCTGCTTTGGTTCCTGGGGATCAAGAAGGGGCTCTCTATCCCCAGGGTAACTTAGTACCTCAGCTCCCCTGGGGTATAGCATAAGTTTAGCTCACAGATATACGACGAGTTTGCTTTTCTGCGGCCTTTGGCACAGAAATCGTTAGAACTCCATCTCTTAGAGCTGCCGTTACCTTAGATTCAGACGAGGTGAAGGGCAAACTAATCGTACGAGCTGCGAGCTTTGAAAAGCGCTCTCTTACGAGGTAGTTATTCTCCTTATGCTCCTCCGTGCGGTCTTGCTTGAGCTCAATTGTCAACATCTTATCTTCGAGCGTGAGATGCACGTCTTCCTTATTTACTCCAGGTAGGTCGGCCTTGATTTCATACTCCTTCTCCGTCTCCTTGAGATCGATCGGGAAGGTGGTACCGCCTTCGTTTGAAAACGCCGGACTCCAATTTTGCAACATCGAACTCATGGCATCATCGATATTGCCAAACCAAGAATCTAACGGGGTAAAACCTTTTCTTCTTAAAAGTATTGATGGTAAGCGTGACATAACATTTCTCCCAATAAAAATTACATCCTGTTATGGGAATTAAGTAAGCATTCAAAGTTTGGATTTCAAGGGGGGTGAGAACCGCTAGCAGGGGTGGCACGCTACAGCGCCTAATATACCCAACGATAACAGGTTTTGCTATCAAAACCTGTTATCGTTGGGCGAGCAAAATAATGGCGAAGCCATTTTTTGCCGC